>CAMENQ010000053.1 GCA_945928585.1 uncultured Roseburia sp.
TAATATTATAAGACATAACACTATATAATATATATATAACACCAACACAATTTCAGCCGGAAATAAAAAATACAAATTGATGAAGGAAATGCTTGATAAAATTTATATTATGGAGTATACTAAAAACAACAGAAGACAGTAATGTACTTCCTGAAATGTTCGACAACTCCTGAATATTTTGAACCTACATTTGTGTAAAAGGGATTCCTATATCTCTGGTAGGATGTCAGGCCTCTATAAGTGGAAGGCAGAATATCAGATGCGGTTGCCCACCTGGCGTTAGGCTAGGACTCAAAATACAGGAACCGGCATTTTGGGGGTACATACGAAAATTAAGGTGTCGCTTTAGGTGACACCTTTTTAAATATACGAAATCATTAAGCAATATATAAAGTCAGATTTATTATGTTGCAGGTCTTAACGGATTAAAACAAATAAGGTGCATTACAGTAGCCAATATAGGAGATAAATATGGGAAAAGAAAGTTTTATAATCAAAAGAAATGTTATACTGATACTTATATGTATAGCATTAGTAGTAAGTCTTATAGTATATCAGATAAAGACTGCAAACAAAGAAACAAACCCGGATAAAAATGTAGTTACGGCAGGTCAGGTGGCGAGGGCGGTCAGTCTGATTTATCATACTACGGATGAGTGTAAGGAGATGGAGGATTATTTTAAGGGAACATCCGACGGATGGTATGTTCCGTATATGAATGCTATGTATTCAGACACATTTTATCTTACAAAGGATGTAAAGCCTACTGACAGCTCGGCATCAGCTTCATTTACTTATGCAGATTTAGAAAGATTACTGACAAATATAGGCGTAGCGGATAAGGAGGTCTGGGCATACGTTAAAAATAATAAGGCTTCAAACCCAATAGTTACGAAAGAGTGGAATGAAATATATGAAAAGCTTGTATCACTTTTAGACACAGAGGTCAGGATAAGCGAAAAAAATATATGTATAGTAGGAACGGTGGCAAATGTACCTACAATGGATAAATGGCATACGGTTACTACCGGCGGCACATATTTATTTACGGGATTGTCAATAGATTATTATATTGACAGAGAAGTAAGTGCTCTTGTAAAGGATAATGAAATATTATGTATTAAAGAGCAGATATCAAAGGATGTTACATATTACAATTCATGGATTATTACGGCAGAAAATGGAAGGCTGAAGGCTTATATAGAAGGTGCGGTAAGAGAGTTTGACATAGGTGACAGAGAGCTTGTGTATAGCGGAGTGGCGGCTGACATAGTACTTGAAAATAAAAAAGTAAAAGATTTAAAGGTAAGCAGCAAGTCTGTTTCAGGAAAGGTTCTTACATCAGGAAATCAGGAGATAGAGCTGGAGGGAAGTGGAAAATATACTCTTGATGAAAACGTAAAGGTTTATAAAACATACGGAAGTATGGAAATGAAAAAAATAAGTGATGTTTTAGTTGGTTATGACATTCAGAAGTTTATATTAAATGATGAAAATAAAATAGCTGCCATAGCCATAGACAGAGATGTAAATGCCAAAAACATCCGTGTACTTATTAAAGATACCGGATATAAGGATATATACCACGACAGGGTGGTAATAACTGCAGACACACCATTTGTTATAGAATACGGAAGCGAAAGCAAGGTGGCAGATGCAGGAACTGTTATTGAACTGGATGTAAACAGTACATATCTTACAAAGGGAAGAATGAAGGTATCACCTCAAAATGTTAATGGAAAAATAACTATTTCTTCCATTGAGCGTGGATATGGAGTTCCATCCTACAGAGGAACTATAGACGTATCCGTAAAGGATGGAAGGCTTATCATTGTAAATGAGCTTCCTATAGAACAGTATCTTTATAATGTTGTGCCAAGCGAAATGCCTTACACATACAGTACAGAGGCACTTAAGGCACAGGCAGTATGTGCCAGAAGCTATGCTTACAGACAGCTTTTAAACAACAGTCTTAGTACCTATGGAGCACATGTGGATGACAGCACATCATTTCAGGTATACAATAATTCCGAGGAAAAACAGACAACTACAAATGCAGTTGATAATACCTACGGAGAGATAATGATGTGTGGGGATGATATAGTAAATGCATGGTTTTATTCTACCTCCTGCGGAAGTTCTACAGATGCTACAGTGTGGGGAGGAAGTGGTGTGCCTTATATAAAGGGACATATTTTGTCAGGAGATGATATAAATATTGATTTAACAGATGAATCAAATTTTGATACATTTATAAGAAGCAATTTTGATACATATGACAGCTCCTATTCCTGGTACAGATGGACTCTTAATATGACATTAAGTGATATGACGCAGACAGTTAATGAAGTATTGGGAAGTCTTTATTCATCAGGACATGATAATGTACTGACAATGGGAAGTGACGGTGCATTTCATTCACAGCCTATATCATCGGTAGGTGACGTAAAGCGTATAGCCATAGGAAGCAGAAGCACAGGAGGTGTACTTGATTATATAATTATATATGGAACAGATGCTACCGTACAGGTAAAGACTGAAGGCTATATAAGAAAGCTGTTTCATCCTGTTTCAAGTGAAATTATAAAAAATGACGGTTCAACTAACAGTACTATGGGCATGCTTCCAAGTGCATATGTTGTATTTGATGCCGTTATAACAGATGGTGTAATAAGCGGCTATAATATCATTGGCGGAGGCTATGGACACGGAGTAGGCTTAAGCCAGAATGGTGCAAACACTATGGGAAATAATGGAATAGAATATAGTGATATACTAAAGTTCTTTTATAATGATATAGAAATCTCAAGAATATATTAAAGGGGAAGACGCTACAAATAAAAAAGTGGGATGTTTTAACAATGTATATAAATAACATTGAAAACATTCCACTCTTTTTGATTTTACTTACATAGAAATAAAGAATTAGAAAAGACTTACGCTTCCTGCAACCTTTTCATTTATTACGTAGTAAGCAAGAGCATCTTCAGGTTTAAGATAAATCTTTAAATCCTTTATAGATGATGCTCTGTGTCCCTCTGAAACATATTCAGCAGTAATTCTTTCTACTATAGAATCAACAGTAGATTCATGACCATCATACTGAACAGCTATAAAAGGTGTAGCAGCTTCCTTCTTTACTGCCTTCTTTTCAGCAGTTTTTTCAGCAACCTTAGACTCTGCGTTTGAAGTTACATTTTTATCAGTATCAGCCTTTGTAGCAGTTTCCTTCTTAGCAACAGTCTTCTTGGCAGCAGCTTTCTTTTCAACAGCTTCCTGTTTAGCAGGAGCAGCCTTTACAGCTTCCGTAGTTTCAGTTTTAACAGCTTCTGCTTTAGTATCTGTTGTACTTACAGCAGTCTTTGTAACTGATTTGTTATCCTGTTTCTTTGCCTGACGTGCATTCATAATAATATCTCCTATAAAATAAAAATAAATATGTATAAATATTTCCAAGACTAAGATTAGCACATAAAAAGAAAAAAAGCAAATTATTTTATATAAATAAATAAAAATTTATGAAAAATTAATGAATAAATACATAAAAAAATGTCGAAACAGGATAAAATGTACATTAAAATCCGTTTTATAGGACACTGAATATTATATATTATCGTTGAACATAAAGAAAAGAAAAGAAAAATATAAAAAATATAAACTATAGTAGAAAGGATGATATATAATGAAAGGATATTTAGTAGGAAACGGATATATGGGATATGTAGACGGAGGTTACAGATTATTTGCAAGTGAGGAGGAATATTACGAATTTTTTGAAGATTAAAATATGTAAATCATTTTTTTTAAAATTAAAACATATCAACATTTTTTTGAATATTAAAACGTGTCAAACATTTTTTTGAAGATTAAAAAGTTGACAGTTTAAAATTAAGGTGCTAAACTATATCAGAGTTAAAAAATAAAGGCTGTGATTGTGTACAGTAGATAACAGTTTTCATTCAGAGAGGAAAAGCCACCGGCTGAAAGCTTTTCTATGTTCAGACTTTTATTGAATTTCCCACAGGAGCTGCATTTTTGAAGCAATGATAAATTGTGTGTAGAAGATGACGTTATTGCACGTTATGCAAAACCAAGAGTCTGGTTTTTATATAAATCAGAAATTAGGGTGGTACCGCGGAACTTTCAAGCTTCGTCCCTTTTAGGGGCGAAGCTTTTTTGTCCCTTATATAGGTGGGATTTTATGTTTCTTTAGGAACAAAGCTTTTTAAAGCACAGTAAAAAACTGTGCAAAGTGCTAAAAAAATAAAGTTCCTGCTGAGGGGCACTTTTATTACAAAAAGAAAGGATTTTTATTATGAAGGACAGATTACAAAAAATCAGAGAAGAAGCAATATCAAAAATTCAAGCTTCCGACAGTCTGGAAAAGCTTAACGAAATTAAGGTAGCGATTTTAGGAAAAAAGGGTGAGCTTACAGAAGTGCTTAAAGGCATGAAGGATGTGGCAGCAGAGGACAGACCTGCAGTTGGACAGATGGTTAATGACACAAGAGCAGCCATTGAGGAAAAGCTTGAGGAGGTTAAGAATAATCTTTCTAAAGCAATGCGTGAAGCAAAGCTTAAAAGCGAGGTCATTGATGTTACACTTCCTGCAAAAAAGAATAATGTAGGACACCGTCATCCAAACACTATTGCCCTTGAGGAATTACAGCGTATATTTGTGGGAATGGGTTATGAGGTAGTGGAAGGCCCTGAAGTAGAATATGATTATTATAACTTCGAGGCACTTAACATTCCTGCAAATCATCCAGCAAAGGACGAGCAGGATACCTTCTATATAAATGATAAAATAGTTTTAAGAACACAGACATCACCTGTACAGGCGAGAGTAATGGAAAAGGGAAAGCTTCCTATAAGAATGATTGCACCGGGAAGAGTTTTCCGTGCTGATGAGGTTGATGCCACACATTCACCATCTTTCCATCAGGTAGAGGGACTTGTAGTAGATAAAAATGTCACCTTTGCAGATTTAAAAGGTACATTGGCACAGTTTGCAAAGGAGCTTTTCGGAGAGGAAACAAAGGTAAAATTCAGACCTCATCATTTCCCATTCACAGAGCCAAGTGCTGAAATGGATGTAACATGCTTCAAGTGTGGCGGAAAGGGCTGCAGAATGTGTAAAGATTCAGGCTGGATAGAGATACTTGGATGCGGTATGGTTCATCCCAATGTATTTAAAATGTGCGGTATAGACCCTGAGGAATATACAGGCTTTGCATTTGGTATCGGTCTTGAGAGAATTGCACTTTTGAAATATGAGATAGACGATATGAGACTTCTTTATGAAAATGATGTAAGATTTTTAAAGCAGTTCTAAAATCGTTACTGACTCAGATATGATTGAGATGCAGAACCATAAAAATTAGAAACTGATTAAGATGCAAAACCATAAAATAGAAACTTATTAAGATACAAAACCATAAAAATTAGAAACTTATTAAGATACAGAAACAAATATTAGAAACTGATTGAATTTCAGAAGCAAAAAATTAGAAACCGCTTAAATAAAATTTATAAATTCAGCAGTATAAAAATAAAAAGACTGACTTATAAAAAATAGAATTATCAGAATGGAGGATTAACATGAACACACCATTATCATGGATAAAAGCATATGTACCTGAACTTGAATGTACAGATCAGGAATATACAGATGCAATGACGTTGTCAGGTACAAAGGTAGAAAATTTTGAAAGATTAGATGCTGACCTTGACAAAATAATAATAGGACAGATTGAGAAAATAGAGAGACACCCTGACGCAGACAAGCTTGTTATATGTCAGGTAAATGTAGGAAATGAAACTATACAGATTGTAACAGGAGCACAGAATGTTAAAGAGGGAATTAAAGTTCCGGTAGTTCTTGATGGAGGACGTGTAGCAGGAGGTCACGACGGTTCAAGAACAAAGGGCGGAATAAAAATAAAGAAGGGAAAGCTCAGAGGAGTAGAGTCATATGGTATGATGTGCTCAATTGAGGAGCTTGGTTCAAGCAGAGATTTTTATCCTGAGGCACCTGAGGACGGAATATATATTTTTCCGGATACGGCAGTAGTAGGAAGTGATGCCATTGAAGCGCTGGGACTTCACGACACTGTATTTGAATATGAAATAACATCAAACAGAGTAGACTGCTTCGGAGTAATAGGTATAGCCAGAGAGGCAGCAGCTACATTTAAAAAGCCGTTTGTGCCTCCGGTAGTTACCCAAACAGGCAGAGGTGGAAATGCTGCAGATGAAATTTCAGTAGAGGTTCAGGCACCAGACCTTTGTACAAGATACTGTGCAAGAGTAGTAAAAAATGTTAAAATCAGCCCATCACCTGAATGGATGCAGAGAAGACTGGCAGCAAGCGGTATAAGACCTATAAATAACCTTGTTGATATTACAAATTATGTTATGGAGGAATTTGGACAGCCAATGCATGCTTATGATTTAAGCACCATAGCAGGAAAGAAAATTATTGTAAGACGTGCAGATGAAGGCGAAAAGTTTATGACTCTTGACGGACAGGAAAGAATACTTGACAATAATATGCTTATGATATGCGACGCAGAAAAGTCTATAGGTATTGCAGGTATTATGGGCGGTGAAAATTCAAAAATCACAGATGATGTAAAGGATGTTCTTTTTGAGGCTGCTACCTTTGACGGTACAAATATAAGACTTTCTGCAAAGAGAGTGGGACTAAGAACAGATGCGTCAGGAAAGTTTGAAAAGGGACTTGATCCTGAAAATGCAAAGGCAGCCATAGACAGAGCCTGCCAGCTTATAGAGGAGCTTGGAGCAGGAGAGGTAGTATCAGGTATGGTAGATGTTTATCCAAATCCGGTTAAACCTAAACGTATAAAAATTGAGATGGACAAAATAAACAGCCTTCTTGGAACGGATGTATCACTTGATACTGCGAAAGAATATTTTAAGAGACTTGAAATAGAGTATGATGATGCTACGGGAGAAGCTGTTATACCTACATTCCGTCAGGATTTACTTGGAAGGGCAGATATGGCAGAGGAAGTGGCAAGATTTTTCGGTTACGACAATATTCCTGTATCACTTCCTTCAGGAGAAGCTACTGCAGGTAAGCTTTCATTTAAGATGAGAGTGGAGTCGGTAGCAAGAGATATAGCTGAGTTCTGCGGATTTTCACAGGGTATGACATATTCATTTGAAAGTCCGAAGGTATTTGACAAACTTATGCTTCCGGAAGATTCTCCTCTTAGAAAAACCGTAAATATTATGAATCCATTAGGTGAGGATTTCAGCGTTATGAGAACAACCTCTCTTAATGGTATGCTTGTTTCACTTGCTACTAATTATAATAGAAGAAACAAGAACGTAAGACTTTATGAGTTAGGAAACATATACCTTCCAAAATCACTTCCGGTTACGGAGCTTCCGGAGGAAAGAATGCAGTTTACGCTTGGTATGTACGGCGACGGCGACTTTTTTGATATGAAGGGCGTTATTGAGGAATTCTTTGACAAGATAGGATTATCTAAAAAAGAAGAATATGACCCTACAGATAAAAAACCATACCTCCATCCGGGCAGACAGGCTGACATTATATATGATGGCAGAAAAGTCGGATATCTGGGAGAGGTACATCCACAGGTAGCGGAAAACTATGGCATAGGTGACAGAGCGTATATTGCAGTTATAGATATGCCGGAAATAGTAGACCTTGCTACATTTGACAGAAAGTATACAGGTATTGCAAAATATCCTGCTGTTACAAGAGATATAGCTATGGTTATGCCAAAGGATATTCTTGTGGGACAGGTAGAAAAGGTATTTGATGAAAAGGGCGGAAAGCTTTTGGAGTCATATAATCTCTTTGACATATATGAGGGTGCCCAGATTAAATCAGGTTACAAATCTGTAGCATATTCACTTTCATTCAGGGCATTAGACAGAACACTGGAGGATAAGGACATAGTGGCAGTTATGGATAAGATACTTGCAGCCCTTAAGGATATGGGAATAGAGCTTAGAAGCTAATATGGAAATTCCTAAAGCGACAGTATAAAATTGAAAAAAAGCGCCGCAACCTGCGGCGTTTTTTCCAAGAAAGGAAATTGCCAAAACTGGTAACAGGGTTGCCAAATAGGCGAAAGAATTATAAAATAGGAATGAAGTTTATACTTGCGAAAAAATAAAAAAAGAGAAGGAGCGTGATGCTATGAAGTTAAGCTTCAAAAGAAAAATGGCTGTTTTTATGGCTGTGTTAATGACTTTTTTCATAATTCTCGGTGGACAGACATTAATACCTGCAAACGCAGAACAGGGTAATGATACCGGATATGAAATCGCATTTACAGATGTAACCGTAAATGGAAATACTATCACATATGCAGTTGGTGAAGCAAATGTTATAGTTACAGTAGAGAATGGAACAGTTTCTGATTCTAAGGTTATAATACCGGATGGTCAGGAGGGAACTGTTACATTTGCCCTTAGCAATAATTTTGATCCGGATACAATGGAAGTTGCACTTGTTGCAGATGATGGTTTTACCACTACATTAAATGTTATCAATGGAAGAACGTCATTAGCAAACAAAACAAATGATGGTGGTATTCCTAAAAAAGTAAAATTAGTAGTTCGTGCAAAAGGCAACAATGGTCCGGGTGGCGGACCAGAAGGTCCGGAAAATAATTTTGACGGCAGGGCATATTTTGTATGGCAGGGTAAAGACGATACACTTTGCGTACATGAAATCACAGGACTTGAAGAGAGCAGAAGTCAGGGTGATATAATTGCATTTGATATAATATACATTCCTGTTTCAGATGTGAAGGATGATGATACAGGCGAGCAGTTTGTAATCGGAAATGAGAATTACTTCTGGATGTGGAGTGCGGCAGAACAGTTTATTGAAGATAATAATTCAAGCTATACTGCATTTGCAAATGCACTTGATAATATCTGGGGTACTCCGGAATTCCGTTCTATTGCCATTGACCCATGTGGCGCAGAGGATGGTAACAGTACAGTATGTACAAACGGTGACAGAAATTTCCGTGCAACCATCTATGATGACACAACTTTTGAGGGTGTTGCATTCAGCCAGAATGAAAATGACTATACATATTTTCCAAGCTTCTGGGATAATGTGTTTTTCACAAATACAGTAGATATTTCAAATTCTACAGCAGAAGAACCGGCAGTATATGAAGCATTTCTTATAGAGCCGACAATCCATTTTGGCAAAGCTGATAATTCAGTTAATGAATTTACCGGAATTCGTGCATTAAATGTTCCTGATGGTGCAGTTACAATTACAGAAAACCCGGCAGGCGGATATGATATAGAGTTTGGTTCAAATTTCTTTGATAATGTTGTGTTTGAAATAACAACTGCAAATGAAAATTATTACATTGAAATTGCACGTACTGCAATTCAGGTATTTGATACTAACGGACCTGAAGAAGAAAATCCACAGGTTGTTGCAAAAATATTTTATGATAAAGATGAAAGCTATACTGATTATGAAGTTTATGCAACAATTCACTATAAAGACGGAAGTATAAGCGTACAGAAAACGACAGTTTCAGAAATTACAGACGATGGATTAGGAAATACACCGGCTCCGGGAACTTATGAAATGGAAGCAGGAAAGGGATTAAAGTGTGCACAGTATAGTGTTCCATTAACTGATGATATTGAAGGAATTGATTTTAATGCAGTAAAGAGCGGAGCACTTTCCGGTGACTCTTATGGCGGAAGCTACTTTGGTTCTGAAAATGGTGTTTATTATGACGTTGAAGAACGTTGTATAGTATACTAAGAGAGGAGAGTGAAGAGTAATGAAAAAATGGTTAAAGACAATAATACCTGTATTTGCATTTGCTTTCATCCTCCTGTTCTCAGGAATACAGGCACAGGCAGGAACTATTACATCAGTAAACGCAGAAGCAGGTGATAATGAATTTACCGTAAGCGGTAAAGCAGGAGATGGTGTTCTTTCAGTAGTAATCTTTGTATATGATTCTACAGGAACAAAACTGTTGCAGATGAAATCGGTTGCTGTCGACTCAAATCATAGTTATACAGATACATTTGAAGCTGAAGTAGGAACATATGTTGTGAAGGTAGCTGACTATGAAGGCGGTGCTTTTAAGGAGACAAGCGTAACAGTTGAACAGATAGAAACAACAACTCAGGCAGAAACGACAACACAGACAGAAACAACAACACAGAAAGAAACGACAGTAACATCTACAGAAAAAGCAGAAGAAACAACAGTTTCAAAAGATGAAACAAAGGCAGATGCTACAGTTAGCGATACTACAGGCAATAAAACAGGTGATTCTTCACCGGTTATGCCATTAGCAGTATTGGCTGCAGTAGCTCTTGTCTCAGTAGTTGCAGTAGCAGTTTCAAAGAAACATGCATAAAATGTAACTGATTTTTCTGAATAAATATAATATATTATATTTGAATTAAAAGGCACAGGAATATTTCCTGTGCCTTTTATATTGCCGTGCGGCATTTTTTTTCAAAAATTTAACTTTCAATTAACCTCCATATGATGTCTGAATTTGAAAAAAGAGATAGGATATAGCTGTAATTATTTAAATTATGTTATTAGGAGGAATAATAGAAATGAGAAAAAGAAGCAGATGGATGTCAGCCATAATT
>CAMENQ010000054.1 GCA_945928585.1 uncultured Roseburia sp.
TAATTAATTATAAAAAACAAAAAGCAAAAAATATAAGAAATGTTGTGGAGGATTAGGTATGGATAAAGTAGTTATGAAAAATATATCAAAACAATATGAGGAAGATTGTCAGATAATAAAGGATTTTAATTATATATTTGAAAAAGGGAAAATGTATGTAATAATGGGGCCGTCAGGAGCAGGTAAAACCACATTGTTAAATATGCTTGGAACCTTGGAAAATACAGATTCAGGAAGCATTTTGGCAGATGATTTGGATATCACAGGACTTTTAGGGGATGAAAAGGCAGAATTCAGAATGGAGCATATTGGTTTCGTATTTCAGGCATTTTATCTTAATCCAAGAATAAATGTTTTGGACAATGTCATTGTGCCAATGCTTGTAAATAAAGCCATTCCAAAAAAGGAAAGAAAGAAAATAGCTATGGAAAACTTAAAAGCCTTTGGTATGGACAGGTATTCACACAAAACAGTAAAAAACCTTTCGGGAGGAGAACAGCAGAGAGTAGCTATTGCAAGGGCTATGGCAAATAATCCTGATATTATTTTAGCAGACGAGCCTACGGGAAATTTAGATGAGAAAAACGAAAAAATAGTTTTTGAATATCTTAAAAAGCTGGCGGAAGACGGAAAAATCGTAATAGTAGTGTCCCATAATGATTCCGCGAAAGCTTATGCAGATGAAATTATTATGATGGATAAGGTAAGCTGAGATTAGAATAAACAGTTTGATTTTCAGCAAAATAATGATTTGTGCCTATCTGTATTAAAAACACAGTGATTTTAGTTGCCGGGATTTTAATGCAGAGAGGCATTTTTTGAAATAACAGGAAATTCCCAGCAACAGCATAAAAAAGTGCTGTTGCTTTAGAAATTTCATATTAAGTAAAAAAAGTGCCGCTGTCTGGCGGCACTTTATTAGATTATTATGCAGATAACGCCACCCTTACTGTCGTTAGTGATTTTTTGTATTGTTTCCTGCATTTTTTGCTGTGTTTCGTCAGAAAGCTTATCTATTTTATTCTTTATGCCTTCTGTAACAATCTGGTCAATGGTTTTGCCGAAAATATTTGCGTTCCAGATGCCGTCATCACCGGATTTTGCATTTTCCTTTATAAACGAAATAAGGTCAAGAGCCTGCTCTTCACTTCCTACTATTGGAGCAATTTCAGTCATTACATTTGCTTTAATCATATGTATTGAAGGTGCTTCGGCTTTGATTTTTACACCATATTTTGCACCATTTTTAATAACCTCCGGTTCTGCAAGGTTTATTTCAGACCTCTGTGGCATTACAACGCCATAGCCTTTAGAGTGAACCTGAAACATAGCTTCTTTAACCTTGACATATTCCTCCTTAAGTGCAGAAAGCTCCTTTATTGTATGTATAAGCTCATATTCGTTGCCGATATTTGTGCCTGTAAGGTCGCTTAATATCTCATAATAATAGCGGTTATCCACATCTATGTAAATATCTGCCGTACCTGTAGAGTAGTCCTTTGAATTGATTTTAATATTTGTAACGTATGTACAGTCAGTTTCAAAGGAGCGGTTTGTTATCTGGCTCATTCTCCGTAAAACCTTTATTTTTTCTTTTACGCAGCTTATAATTTCACTTTTCAGCCAGTGGTCATTAGGCAGAATTTCCACCCATTTTGGAATAAAAAAGTTAAGTCTGGTAATAGGAAATTCCAAAAGGCATTTTTCAAGTATATTTTTTATATCGTCTTCCTTTAACTGGCTGCAGTTTACGGGAAGGACAGTAACACCATATTTATCGGCAATTTCCTTAGCATATGCTTTGCACTGGTCACTGTAAGGCTTTGCTGAATTTAAAAGCACCACAAAAGGCTTACCGAGTGACAAAAGCTCTGTTATAGTCCTGTCTTCGGCTTCCAGATAGTCTTCTCTGTCAAATTCGCCAAAGCTTCCGTCGGCAGTAATAACCATGCCGATGGTAGAATGGTCGCATATAACCTTTTTTGTACCGATGGATGCAGCCTGAGTAAATGGTATTTCATAGTCAAACCAAGGCGTTTTTACCATACGCTCCTTGTCCTCCTCTGTATGTCCTACAGCACCCTTTGTCATATAGCCTACACAGTCGATAAGCCTTACTTTAACAGGCGTTTCGTCATCAAGATTAATGACGGCTGCCTCCTTTGGTATAAATTTCGGCTCAGTAGTCATTATGGTCTTTCCGGCAGAAGACTGTGGCAGCTCGTCATTTGCCCTTTCTCTTTTATGTGCATCTGTTATTGCAGGCAGCACCATTAAATCCATAAATCTTTTTATAAATGTAGATTTTCCACATCTTACAGGACCAACAACACCTATGTAAATTTCTCCGTCTGTACGTTCCTTTATATCCTTGTATAAATTAAAATCCTCCATATTGTCTCCCTTCCAAAGCTGTATATAAAAACTTTAAGCTGCTATGTTCTGCTTAAAAATATGCGGCGTTGGTAAAGATTATGTATGGGAAGTAAAATATTTTATTAAAAACGATAAGAAATCAGAATTGTTCATATGAGAATATTTGGTAAACAAGGATGTTGAAATTATAGGATATATATGATATTCTTTTAATACTCACAAAAATCATATCATTTTAAAGTGATTTTAATTATTTTGCAGAAGGAGAGTATAGACATAAAATGGACGGAATAAAAGGTTTTTTGATTGTACTTGCCATTATTATAGTTTTTTTTGCAGTACAGTCTGTTACATCAAAGCGTGCAAGAGACGAAAGAATGAGAAAATTCTTAGATAAATCCTTTGGAAAAAGACCGGAAAGAGAATACAAATACGAGGAATATGAACGCATAAGATTTTACTTTGACAGCGAAGCCTCAAAGAATGGTGAAAATGTAATAGATGACATTACATGGAATGACCTTTCGATGGACAATATATTTATGCTTATAAACCACACAAATTCATCGGTGGGAGAGGAATACCTGTATAAGTTACTCAGAACAGTTAATTTTAACAGTGATGAGCTTAAGGAATTTGACGATTTAAGCGAATATTTTCTCAACAATCCCCACATGGCAAAGAACATACAATATCTTTTTATGGAGCTTGGAAGAACACGTTCTATTTCATTTTTTGACTTTATTCACAGATTAAAGGATGTAAAGAGAAAAAGTAATCTTATACATTATATTTGTATGGCACTTGGGTTTGCAACAATAGGAATGTTTTTCGTAAACGCAGCCATAGCAGTATTTACTCTTATAGTGGTATTTTCGTTTAATATATACACATATTACAGGGAAAAAAGCGAAGTTGCAAATTACTTTGTCTGCTGTAAATATCTTGAAGGCTTAACGGAAACTGCCTTAAAAGTCGAAAAGATTGATCTTCCTGCCATAGAAACTTATCAGAATAAAATAAAAGAATTAAGAGGCGAATTAAAGTATTTGAATCATAATATGTATCTTATTTCAGACGGAAATATGGACGGTTCAATAGCAAGTGTTCTGCTGGAATATGTGAAAATGTTATTTCATATAGACCTTATAAAGTTTAATTCAATCGTGGCAGACACAGTGGATAAGCTTGATGTTATAGATAAGCTCTATGAAACATTAGGAAGATTAGAGTCAGTGCTGGCTGTGGCTTCTTTTAAGAAACTTCTTATGGATGAATACGGAGTATACACAAAGGCAGATATAAAAAGAAACTCAGATAAGCCGTTTGTAGAATTTAAAGAGCTTTATCACCCAATGATAGAAGGTGCAGTAAAAAACAGCATGCAAAAAGAACATGCAGTTCTTCTTACCGGCTCCAATGCATCAGGAAAATCAACATTTTTAAAGACTGTAGCAATAAATGCCATACTTTCACAGACTATAGGCATAGCATGCGCAGAAAGCTTTAGTATGAATGAAAGCCTTATATATTCATCCATGGCACTGAGAGATGACCTTGAAAGCAATGAAAGCTACTATATTGTAGAAATCAAGTCATTAAAACGAATTCTTAATAAGGCACAGACAGGTAAAAAATCCGTAATGTGCTTTATTGACGAGGTACTTCGCGGAACAAACACAGTAGAACGTATAGCTGCCTCAAGCGTTATACTTGAAAAACTGTCCCATATGAATACCATCTGCTTTGCAGCTACCCATGATATAGAACTTACAAAACTGTTGGAAGCTTCATATAAAAACTATCATTTTGAAGAAGAAGTAGTGGAGGATGACGTCCTCTTTAACTACCGCTTAAAAACTGGCCCAGCCACTACAAGAAATGCTATCAAGCTGCTAAAAGTAATAGGATATGATGCAGATATTATAAATAATGCATCGTCAAGAGCAGAAACCTTTTTTAAAACAGGAAACTGGAACTAAAGACATCAACCTATTATTCTAAGGTAGGTTTCGCCGACCCCCAGTGACTTAGAGACGGGATTTTATGGTGTGGGGCAGGTGGTGAGTGATTGTGTGATGTGTCCGGAAGCATTGAGGATGCGATTAGAAATTTATTAATATGCTGTGGCTTTCTTCTTAGCAGAGGCCGTCTGTCTGAGGAAGTGGCTGAGACTTCAGCCACTTCCGAGTTACGGCCGCCGCTTAGAAGAAAGCCACAGCATATTAATAAAATTTCTTATCACATCCGAAGCTTCCGGACACATCACACAACCACTCACCACCTGCCCCGCACCATAAAATCCCGTCTCTAAGTCACACCCTAAGCCACAACACCCTTTTTTGTATAAATTTAACTAAAATTATTGATATAACCAAAAAATTGTGATAACATTATATATAATGCCATGGCTAAAAGTATGTCCGCAAATAAGACAAACCTATAGTTTACGGCATGATACTGAAAGGAGAGGTTAGAAATGTTTGCAATGGGATTTTTAGGCAGTATACTTTGGTATAGTGTATTGTTTATATTTATGGTAGCTGTAGCAACAGCAGGTATTTTTTTAGGAAAAACACTGAGAGCCAAAAAAGATGCAAAAGATGCACTGGCGGCAGACAGCGATCATAAACCAGAAACAAATCAGTAACCGGAGGCATATTTAGTTATGAAGAACTATGGAGTAAATGAACTTAGAAGAATGTACCTTGAGTTTTTTGAAAGCAAGGACCATCTTCGCATGAACAGCTTTTCATTAGTACCGCACAATGACAACAGTTTACTTTTGATAAATGCTGGTATGGCACCACTTAAGCCATATTTTACGGGACAGGAGATTCCGCCAAGAAGGAGAGTTACTACCTGTCAGAAGTGTATACGTACAGGAGATATTGAAAACGTAGGAAAAACAGCAAGACATCTTACATTTTTTGAGATGCTTGGAAACTTTTCGTTTGGAGATTATTTTAAGCGTGAGGCCATTCAGTGGTCATGGGAATTTCTTACAGAAGTTATAGGCATGGACAAGGAAAGACTTTATCCGTCCATATATTTTGAGGATGATGAGGCATTTGACATTTGGAATAAGGAAATAGGAGTTCCGGCAGAAAAGATTACACGCTTCTACAGAGATGCAGACGGAAAATGTGATAATTTCTGGGAGCACGGTGCAGGTCCATGCGGTCCTTGTTCAGAAATATATTATGACAGAGGCGAAAAGTATGGCTGTGGAAAGCCTGACTGTAAGGTAGGCTGTGACTGTGACCGTTTTATGGAAGTATGGAATAACGTATTTACCCAGTTTGAAGGTGACGGTAAAGGCGGCTATACAGAGCTTTCACAGAAAAACATCGATACAGGTATGGGACTTGAGAGACTTGCAGTTGTAGTACAGGATGTAAATTCCGTATTTGATATAGATACCATGAAAGCTATTCGTGATAAGGTCTGCGAGATAGCAGGAGTCACATATCAGACAGATGAAAAGAAGGATGTTTCCATAAGACTTATTACAGATCATATACGTTCATCCACATTTATGATTTCCGATGGTATTATGCCGTCAAATGAAGGCAGGGGATACGTTTTAAGAAGACTTATAAGACGTGCGGCAAGACACGGAAGACTTCTTGGAATACAGGGCAAGTTCCTTGCAAAGCTTTCAGAGACTGTTATAAATGAGTCAAAGGATGGCTATAAGGAATTAGACGAGAAGAAGGATTTTATATTCAAAGTTCTTACTGAGGAAGAAAACAAGTTTAATGACACTATTGACCAGGGACTTAATATTCTTTCAGCTATGATGGACGAGATGAACTCTAAGGGAGAAAAGGTTTTATCGGGTGAAAATGTATTTAAGCTATATGACACATATGGTTTCCCTACAGACCTTACAGAGGAGATACTTGAGGAAAAGGGCTTCTCCCTTGATATGAACGGTTTTACGGAGTGCATGAATGAACAGAGAGAAAAGGCACGTAAGGCACGTAAGACTACAAACTACATGGGAGCAGATGCTACTGTATACGAGCAGATAGATACAGGCTTAACAACAGAGTTTGTTGGTTATGATACTCTTGAGGCTACATCTAAGGTTACAGCCCTTACAACAGACACAGACGTTGTAGAGGCACTGACTGATGGAGATATTGGTACTATTATAGTAGAGAAGACACCTTTTTATGCTACCATGGGCGGACAGGAAGGTGACAAAGGTATCATAACAGCCGGCGATGCTAAATTCCGGGTAGAAGATACCATTAAGCTTTTAGGCGGTAAGGTTGGTCATGTAGGCAGACTTGTAAGCGGTATGATTAAGACAGGTGATGTTGTTACATTGTCTGTAGATGAAGATACAAGAGCATATACATGTAAAAACCATAGTGCCACACATTTACTTCAGAAGGCGTTAAGAACTGTTCTCGGTACTCATGTTGAACAGCACGGTTCACTTGTTACAAAGGACAGATTAAGATTTGACTTTTCACATTTCCAGGCTATGACAGAAGATGAGATAAAGGCTGTAGAGGAAATAGTAAATAAAGAGATAGCAGCAGCTTTAGACGTAGTAACTACCGTCTCTACCGTTGATGAAGCTAAAAAAATGGGAGCTATGGCTTTGTTTGGTGAAAAGTATGGTGAAAGTGTAAGAGTAGTTTCCATGGGAGATTTCTCCATAGAACTTTGTGGCGGTACTCACGTAAAGAATACAAGCTCTATCGGTATGTTTAAGATAGTATCAGAGTCCGGTATAGCAGCAGGTGTACGCCGTATTGAAGCACTTACATCACAGGGTGTGCTTGATTACTTTGCAGGAATCGAAAACGAGCTTAACAGTGCGGCAAAGGCAGCCAAAAGCGATACAGCCTCACTTGTAAAGAAGATTGAGTCCATGCAGGAGGAAATTAAAGCCTTAAACAGCGAAAATGAGAAGCTTAAGAGCAAGCTTGCAAATGCATCTGTTGGCGATGTCATGAAGGATGTTCAGGATGTAAAGGGAATAAAATTCCTTGCCGTAAAGGTAGAGGGCATTGATATGAATGGCCTTAGAAATCTTGGAGATTCCCTTAAGGACAAGCTTTCAGAGGGCGTTATTGTCATTGCAGGTACAGATGGAAGCGATAAGGTAAATCTTCTTGCCATGGCAACAGATACAGCTGTAAAAGCAGGCGCACACGCAGGAAACATTATAAAAGCAGCCGCAGCAACAGTAGGCGGAGGCGGAGGCGGCCGTCCAAATATGGCTCAGGCAGGCGGAAAACAGCCTGAAAATATAGATTTAGCACTGAGTAAAGCAAAAGAAACATTAGAAAATCAGATTAATTAAAGGGAGGAATTTACGAATGTCTATTAAAAAGAGACTTGCAGCATTATGTGTCTGCATAGCTACATTAATGGCTATGACATTTACATCATTTGCAGCGGAAAATGGTAATGGTTATGTGGAGGAAAAAGGTATTATCATTGAAACTACAACAGATAAGGATACATACATTTCAGGTGATACTGCAAAGTTTACAATCAAGGTAACAAATACAAATGATTATGATATAAGTGATTTTGAAATTGCATATACATTGCCTTTGGCAGGAAATTTAAAGATAAATTCAGCAGATATGCCAAGCAAAATTGATTATATCAAAGCAGGTGAGACACAGGAACTTACATTTCAGACTGTTGTTGTAAGTGATTCTGAGGAACCGGCAGGTAATTCGGTTACTATTATAATTATAGTTGTGGCAGCTGTTGCTGTTGTAGCTATAGTAGCTGTTGTTATCATTATATTAATGAAAAAGAAAAAGTCGGCAGCACTTATGCTTGTGGGAGCACTTCTTGCAGGAACACTTGCTGCATCACTTGCACCTGTTTCTGATGCATCAGCAGAGGTAAAAGAAAGTGATTATAAGAGAGTTTCAGTACATGACCCGTCTATAGTAAAGGATCCAAAGACAGGTACATACTATGTATTCGGTTCACATAAGGCATATGCAAAATCTACAGACCTTATCTCATGGCAGAATTTCTCTTTGAATATTTCTACAGAGTATAAGCAGCTTTTTGGTGATATATGGGATAAGTACTGCAGTACTCCTGCAAATTCAGACCTTAACGGAAACCTTTGGGCTCCTGACGTTATCTGGAATGAGACAATGCAGAAATGGTGTATGTACTTAAGTATAAATGGTAATAACTGGCAGTCAGTTATAGTACTTCTTACAGCAGATAATATCGAAGGACCATATGAGTATGTAGATGGAGTTATGTATTCAGGTTTTGTAGGAAGTGAGCAGAGAATTGCAATGTCTGACGTAAGAAAGGTTTTAGGCGATACAGCAGACCTTGGCAGATACAATATAGACCCTACAAATGGTGCAAGCGCAAAGGTAAATGCTATTGACCCGAATGTAGAATATGATGATGATGGAAATCTTTGGATGACATATGGTTCATGGTCAGCAGGTATATACCAGATAAAGCTTGACAATGCTACAGGACTTAGAGATTATAATTATACATACGAACTGGCAAGTGGTAAATCAGATCCATATCTTGGATACAAGCTTGCAGGTGGCGGATATAACTCAGGTGAAGGTCCATACGTTTTAAATGCCGGCGATTATTATTATTTATTCTTATCTATAGGAAACCTTGAATCATCAGGCGGTTACAATATGAGAGTATATCGTTCAGAGAGCATTAATGGTCCATATGTGGATGAGAATGGAAAAACAGGTATTCTTACAGGCTATCAGAGTAATTTAGGATATGTTGAGGATGGTCAGAAAACAGGTACATGGACAAATACAAAGAAATATACATCACCTCTTGGTATAAAACTTATGGGTGCATATAAAATGTATGGTGTAGCGAGAACACAGGTAGCACAGGGACATAACTCAGCATTTGTAGATGATGATGGAAAGATATACGTGGTATATCACACAAGATTTGCCGGTTCAGGTGAAGGACATGAGGTAAGAGTACACCAGTTATTCCAGACAGAGGATGGATGGCTTGCAGCAGCTCCATATGAGTATTCAGGAGAAACATTAAACAATGACATTACCGCAGATGATGTAGTAGGAACATATGATTATGTTGTTCACAGACAGGATCTTGTTTATGCTGCAAATGCAACACCAAATGAAGGTGAAACATACTGGACAACAACATATAAAACAGTAACCGTAAATACAGAAGATGTTAAGCTTACAATGCGTGCTACATGGAAGGAAGCAGGAGAAAAAGTTACAGACAGCAAGGGTGTAGTTTACGCTATGGAGGTTACTCTTAATAAAGACGGCACAATTACAGGTGACTATGAAGGAACATGGGAACTTACAAATGGTGCAAATGTTAAGATGACAATTGACGGTGTTGATTATACAGGTGTATTTGTAGAACAGCAGAATGAACTTGCAACAAGAGATATGACAATGACATTTACTCTTGTAGGTGGAAACAAGTGTGCATGGGGTGTTAAAAATCCTGAAAGCAACTAAAAAAAAGTGCCGCTGCCGAGCGGCACTTTTTTGTCACAATATTTAATGCTGTTGCTTTGGAAATTTACCATTATAAAAAAACGTCACAAAAAAACTGAAAAAACAGTTGACGAACAGAAATATTATGTTATAATGTTGTTTGTGCAATAAAAAATACCCATACAGTTGTATTATGCACAAAACTGCAACTGGAGGGAGGTTAGGTGTGAGACTATGTCAAATGTAATCGTTAAAGAAAACGAAAGTTTAGATAGTGCTTTACGCAGATTCAAAAGAAACTGTGCTAAGGCTGGTATCCAGCAGGAGATTCGTAAGAGAGAGCATTACGAAAAGCCAAGCGTAAAGCGTAAGAAAAAGTCAGAAGCTGCTAGAAAACGTAAGTATAACTAGTAGATATAATGTGCAAGAAAAAACGGTTCCGTCAGGAGCCGTTTTTTTTACTAATAAGAAATCAACTGTCTGAGGAAATGGCTTCTTTTTAGCCATTTCCGAGTTTTGACCGAAGCTTAGTGTATAGCTGTATTCTACTGATAAAATTCCTTGCAGTCCCCGATGCTTTTGCATTATCATATACCAACAATGCGCTCGGGAACTGCATAAGATTTTCTTAATATGGCAGACTCCCCCCGCCCTCAGTAATATAAATTGCAAAATACACATATAATGAAACAAAAACGGTAGCGGCAATGAAACATAATAAACTTACTGAAGCAAAAGAACCGGAAAAGCCGGATTTCGCGCTGGAAGGCTTA
>CAMENQ010000055.1 GCA_945928585.1 uncultured Roseburia sp.
TGAAAGCCATTATTTATACTGAAAAGTCTATATTCCTTCCCATCTGCTTTTCTTCTTCCGTTTCAACGTAGTTACTCTTATCCATAAATATGTAATCATTTATTTTCTGTATAAGTTCTTCCGCTGAAGATGCACTGATGGTTACGGTATCCTCATTTTCCTTTTCAGATTTTTTCTTTTCTTCGGTTCGTTTTTCTTCCCGCTTTTCGGCTCGTTTTTCCTCTGCCTTCTTTGCATCAGCCTTTTTCTGTGCTGCCTTTTCCTCTGCCTTCTTTTCTATACGCTGCTTCTGAGCTTTCTGTGATTTATCTATTACTGCAAAGAATGAAGCATTTCCACCGTCATTTATCTTCATTCCAAAACCTTTTACATTTGCTCCCGTAGCTGTAAGCTGTTCTGCAAGCTGGTTTATCTGAGTTCTTGCATTGCTTATAATACCCTCATACTTTTCTCTGTAAGCTTCATCCTCTGCCATTTGTTCTATTTTGTCTGAGTCAATAAGAACTACTGTTTTATTAGGACTGGCATAGGCTGCTGCATTTGCTTCTGCCTGCTCCTTAAGCTTTGGCTCAACAAGTATAAACTCCATATCACCAAACTTTTTCTTAAGCTGTTCATAGTACTTCTGTGCCTTTTCACTAAGTTCAGGCTTTCCTATGGTCTTTCCTGATGCAACCTTTGTCTTTTTCGTCCTGTCTGTGGCTGCCGTCTCCATTAGAGCTGTGTTGTTTGATACTGAATTTGTCATGTTCTTCACCGAATCCTTTCTATTTACATACATCATCTCCTGTACATAATCTTATGTACGGAGTGAATGAGCCATCCGTGGCTTTATGTGAACTGTTATATATTATATCGACATAAAACAGATTTCTTTTATACCGGCATTTACACTAATTTTCATTTTTGAACTGATTTTTAATCCATTTTCCCGACTCGCTTAGGTCTCCATCCTCCCATCCGGATGTCTTATTACACCACGAGCCTATGACACTGCTTGTCTCAGATTTATTTGCTAAATTCCAGCAGCAGTAGCTTAAATTATATTGTTTAATAAGGCTCATCCACTCTGATGCCTGATTATAATCTATATTGCCGTTTCCCGATGCGTCACATATTCCAAATTCACTTATAAACACCGGGAGTCCTCCATTTATACACTGTGAAACCCTGTTTCTAAGCCATTCTGTATGGGTAGCCGCATAAAAATGAAGTGCATACATTACATTATCATAATTAAGAGGAGCGGCCAATGCCTTGTCAATATCCTGACTCCATGTAGGCGTTCCTACTATTATGACTGCATCAGGGTCATTTGCTCTTATGACAGGTATTATCTCGTCAGCGTATTCTTTAATACTGTCCCATGTTGACCAGCCATTTGGCTCATTGCAGATTTCGTATATAATATTTTTACTGTCTGCATATTTTAATGACATTTCGCTAAAAAATGCTTTTGCCTCTGATTTATAAACATTAGGGTCGTTATCATTTAGTATATGCCAATCTATAATCACATACATACCTAAATCAGTGGCATAGCTTACTCCGTTATTTATAAGCTGCTTAAGTTCTTCTTTATTTCCACCTGTACAATATCCGTTATATTCTGCCGTATACATTGCCAGCCTTACACAATTTGTGTTCCAGTCATCTCTTAATGTCTTAAAGGCTTCATAATTTACATATTGGGGAAACCATGATAATCCGTGAGTAGACATTCCGTACAGCTGCATTTTCTGACCATGTTCATCTGTCAGATTTACTCCGTCAACATGAAGTGCTCCATGCTGTTCTAATGGTGTACTGCCTGTAGCTGCCATATTATTTGTTTGTGTTGCACCCTGCTGTGTATTTGCCTGTTCCTGTTTTGTTGTATCAGGCTGTATATTAATCTGTTCTGTTGTCTCAGGCACATTAACCTGTTCCTGACTTATGGCTGTCTGTGTATTCGCTGTAACATTCTCGTTCTGAGTCGTTGTATTATCGTCCATTTCAGTCATTACAGTTTCCTCCGGTGTTGTATTCCTATCCTTAGTAGTTTTTTCTTTTGTGGAGGTATCTTCCTTATTTTCATTATCTGCCTGAAGGTCTTCCACTGATATATTTAACCTTTGGGATTTATCATTACTTTTTTCACTGCCACAGCCTGCACATGCTAATATAAGACAGACTGTTAAAATGTAAGCTGCTGTTTTTTTCATTTATCTGCACCGCCTTTCTCACTGCAATCCATACATATTTATTAAAAGCTTTTGACCTGCTTTTGTCTTAAAAATTTTGTTCAAAACTGTTTCTGCTGATTTTTTGCTTTCCCCATCTTCATATAAATTCACTAAAAAATCTGCCTCAATCAATATCTGATAATCTTTCCCATCTATGTCTGTATACGTATGGTGATGCCCCACAAGATAGGAAACCCTTTTTATTATGTTTTCCTCATAGCCAAGCTCTGAAAGCATTTTTTCAGCTATTGCAGGCCCCTCTTTTTCCTGAAGCTTACCATTACAATCTCCATATTTTTCCTCTGCTGCCTTTATACCAATATCATGTACTATGGCAGCAGTCTCTAAAATATACTGTGTTGTATCATCAAGCCCTTCCTGCTGCCCAATAATTTTTGAAAGCTCATATACTTTAATAAAATGCTGTATACGCTTTGGGTCTCCTGTATAGTATTCCGTCATTCTGTTTATAAGCTGTATATTTCTCATAACACGCCTCCTCACGATACTTTAATATTGTTCTTGTAATTATTTCTTCTTGTTTAAGTATAACATTCTGTTAAATAATTTACACTAATTTTTTTATTAATATGAACTTCCTAATGTAACAATCAAACTTCGTTCAAAAATATCGTTAACTTATAATTTCCAAAGTAACAACAAAAATTTGTTCAAAAAGCGTCGCAACCTACGGCGCTTTTTGTGTCGCAGATTGCGACGCCCTTGTTTGTGTGCAACCTGCGGCGCTTTTTTTGTTGCAATAATATCATTTTTTATGTTATTATAATTACAATTTTCAAAAAAGGAGGTAAACACTATGAAACTTAAAAACTTTGTCTTTCTTACCTTCGCAGGTATTATAAATGCTTTTGGCATAACAATTTTTCTATCTCCCGTAAAACTGTATGACAGCGGTATTTCCGGAACATCCATGCTGCTATCACAGCTTACTCCCGATTACATATCACTTTCACTTTTACTTATTTTATTAAACATACCGCTATTTTTATATGGTTTAAAAAAACAGGGAAAAGTATTTACAATATATGCTATTTACACCGTAGCCGTTTATTCCGTATGTGCATGGCTCATAACAGATGTTCTTCCAATAGACGTAAGCATGGCTTCCCCACTGGCTGAAAACGATTTGCTGCTTTGTGCATTATTCGGCGGACTTATAAGCGGTATAGGCAGCGGTATTGCCGTGCGTTTTGGAGGTGCAATGGACGGCATAGAGGTTATGGCTGTCATATTTTCCAAAAAGCTTGGTGTGTCTGTAGGCACATTTGTTATGTGCTACAACATTATACTTTACATATGCTGTGGTTTCTTTGTAAACAGCTGGATACTTCCTCTGTATTCCATTATTACATATGCCGTAGGCATAAAGGCTTTAGACTTTATCGTAGAAGGTCTTGACCGTTCAAAGGCAGCCACTATCATTACCACTAAGGCAGAAAAAATATGTGCTGCATTATCTGAGGAATTTGGAAGTGGTGTCACTGCAATAGATGCCACAGGCGGATACTCAGGCAAGCCTAAGACTATGATTTATTTTGTTGTAAACAGATTTCAGATAACTAAAATGAGAAATATCGTATATGAAATTGATTCTTCTGCTTATATTACCATCAGTGATATTGCTGATGTGTTTAGAGATGAGTAATGACGTAAATATCGATTCCGGCGGGGCAGATATCTTATAAGTTAACTGCCTCGCTGTTTTTGACTGTTTTGATTGTTTTGATTATTTTGATTGTTTTTTATAAAAATAGGATTTTTTTATTTACTATTTTGTTTTATTAATAGAGGGTAAGTTATAGTAATACCCCGGAAAGGAGGAATCCTCTCTTTATGCGTACGAATAAAGAAATAGTGGAATGTTATGAAAAATATGCGGATACAGTGTACCGGGTTGCATATCTGTACATGAAAAATATGCAGGATGCTGAGGATATGATGCAAAGTGTCTTTGAAAAATATATTGACAGTGACACCGGATTTACTGATGAAAATCATTTAAAGGCATGGCTTATTACCGTCACTAAAAATATATGCAAAAACAGCCTGAACAGTGTTTGGAAAAGCCGTCGCGATGACTGGGAGCAGGTTTTAGCCGATTATACCCTTACTCATACAGACACCTACCATATTGAAGGAATTACCTTTAAGGAAATTAAAAAGCTTAAAAAGCACTATCAGGTCACTTTATATTTATTTTATTATGAGGGATATTCCATAAAGGATATTGCTTCCATTATGGAAAAACCTGAAAGCACTATACAGACTTGGCTTTCCGCTGCAAGAAAGCAGCTGAAAAAAAGTTTAGGAGGGATGATAAATGAAGAAAGCATTTGAGCCTGTCAAATTAAGGGAGAACAGTAAAAAGAGGGTATTGAGGGATTTAATAAAGTATAATGAAAGAAATATGGAATATGAAAAAATCATGGAAAATAAAGGTTTCTCAGCTGATACTAAATCATCAACGGAACTTAAGCCGCCTAAAAAGAAAAAAAATACAATTATAATGGAAGTGCTTGCTGGTGCTGCCGTCATAGGTATGATTACAGGCGTAATAATTTTTTCCATAAAAACAAATGGCAGTCAGGCCGGTAAACCGGCAGCAGGCTCCATAGTTTCTGATGAAGAGGCAGAAACAACAGTATATCAGGGAGCATTAGCCGTTGAGTCTTCTGAACCTGATTATATAAACGACAAAGAAAAAATCACTACAATCCCAAGTGACTCAGAGCCTGTATCTGAACCTTTATCAGAACAGGTAACTGAACCTTTGGAGGAAGAACCTGTATCTGAACCTTTATCAGAACAGGTAACTGAACCTTTGGAGGAAATACCTTATGAAATTGATAATGATGACAATAACGATTATTATACTTTGTCTCTTGAAGCAGTTTCTTCTGATAATGGGCTGATTTCCGTTGGTGATAAATATTGTACCATACACGGACGTTCCGGAAGCTTACATGAAACTACAGATAAAACCGATACAACATATGATGATTTTGTATTTAATTATGATTATATAATATATGTACCTATGGATCAGATATATGACATAAACAATAATCCGGTTGGCAAAGGCATTTTGGAAAAAACAGAAAATATGCCTTCACTTTCAATAACAGTGTATTATGACGGAATGGTTCTTGAATCATATCCTGCTCAAATATATGCAGATAAGGTTATTATAAATAATCTGATTTGTGATTAAATAAACATTTTACCGATGGCTGTCACACTATTCTGACAGCCATTTTCTTTCATCTTCAGTCAGTTCTACTTCAAATGCTCCTATATTATCCTCCATATGAGATTTTTTTGAAGGACTGACTATAGGATATACATTAAGCTCATCCGACAAGAGCCATGCAAGTGCTATCTGTGATACAGTCACTTTCTTTTTTGCTGCCAGTTCCTCTGCCTTTTTAAGCTTTGATATATTATCAGGATGATAATATTCACTTATTGGTGCTTCAGGTAAACATTCTCTTATATCCTTTCCGGATTGCGTATTATATTTTCCTGACAAAAAACCTCTCCCGAGACTTGAATAAGGAAAAACCGTAATATTATTTTCCTTATACCAAGATCTGTCATTTGATTTTAATCTGCCTGAAATACATACACTTCCTCCCCACGGGTCATTTTTCAGTTCTATCATATTATAGCAGGGACTTGCTACAGTAAATCCCAAAAGATCATGTTCTTTTGCATATCTGTTTGCCTCAGCTGTTCTTACATATGTCCAGTTTGAGCCGCCAAAACATATTATTTTTTCCTCTTTTCTAAGTTCATTAAGGACTTCAACTATATCTCCTACAGGCTTTTTAATATCATCTCTATGTAAGATATACATATCCGTATATTCTGTACCAAGTCTGTCAAGCGATTCTGATACCTGCTCTCTTATAAGCTTAGGTGTCATTACATCATCAGAACCTTTCATCCCCGGATTGCATCCTTTATCAAGGATTATTACTTTGTCTCTTAATCCGCGCCTTGCCATCCATATGCCTAAGTTTTTCTCTGCATTGCCATAGGCATAGGCAGTATCAAATACAGTAAACCCCATTTCATATGCCATATCAAGGCACTCACAGGCTGCATCCGCATCTTCTCCCATAACAATATTATTACCTGTTCCATATACAAGAATAGATGCTTTTTTATTTATTCCATTTATCGGTCTGTATTTCATTCTGCTCATAAGAATCTCCATTTCTGCGTATATTTTCTAAACTAATCTCTGTGTGACATTAAGCAGTATACCACTGCTCCTGTGACTTGTACAGTCTTGCGTACTCTCCCTCGGTGTCCTGTATCAGTTCATCATGTGTTCCTGTCTGTACTATATTTCCCGCTTTCATAACTACAATCCTGTCTGCCAGTTTTACTGAACCCAGCCTGTGTGTAACTATGATGGAGGTTTTATCCTTTGATATCTTAGCAAACTGATTGTATATTCTTGTTTCCTCATAAGGGTCTATGGCAGATGTAGGCTCATCAAGCACAATAAGTCCATGATTACGGTAAAACGCCCGTCCTATGGCTATTCTCTGCCACTGACCGCCTGATAAATCTACTCCGTCAAATTCTCTCGAAAGCATTGTGTCGTAACCTTCCGGATATGTTTTTTCATCTAAGGAAATTCCTGCCTGCTCTGAAATAAAATTAAGCTCATTTGTTAATGTATCATTTTTATCTGTTGAAGCTTCAGGTGGTGTCTTCATATCTGCTTCTTTTTCCACATTGCTGATACACAAATTTTCCCTAAGCGTCATCTGATAACGCTGAAATTTCTGAAATACGGCTGATGTGTTTTTATATACATCTCTCTTCCTGTATTTTGAAATATCTTCTCCATTGTAGCTTACAGTTCCTTCATCGGGCTCATAAAGTCCTGTTATAAGCCGTATAATGGTGGATTTTCCTGAACCGTTTTCTCCTACTATGGCAACTGTTTCTCCTTTTTTAATGTGAAGGCTGCAGTTTTTTATTACATACTTTTTTTCTTTAATGCTTTCCTCCTCCTTCACATCCTTCAAGAGATCACTGTCCATAAGATGTCCATAATGGTCATACTTAAATTCCCGTCGGGCTACTGCATTTACCTCACCTGCATCACTTGGATATGCAAATGATACATTGTCAAGATTTATCTCTATTTCTTCATCCGGTTCATATGATTCCCCCATATCCTCCTCCATCTGAAGAAAATCAAGATAATTATTTATGCTGCCATATTGTGTTGCCATATCGCCGATTGAATATCTCATCATACTTTCTATCATTCCATAAAGACCTTCCACTGAAGCAAATACTGCTGCAAAGGCTCCCACAGATATATCTCCCCTTAGAAGGCATTTAAACAGCAGAAACATTACACTTCCGTAGCCTGCTATTGTAATAATGCTCAACAAAATGTCTAACATACCTGTCTTGAATGATGCCTTAAACTTTATTTCCTGCAGTGCATCAAGTGCCTGTAAATACAATCTTTTAAAATATCCAAATGCACCTAAAAGCCTTGTCTCTTTAAAATAATCACGACTTACCATACATTCCTCATAATAGTCATACTCACGCCTTATGGGTGCTGATTTATCCTCTGCCTTATTATATACTTTAATTCTTATTATCTGGCTTACTCCTGTCGGAATAAAGATAAACAGAATGGCAAGTGCCAAAAGTTTATTTAATGACATAAGATATATAAACATAGCTGCAATGTAAAATCCATAAAATGTAAATATATACCCGAACTGGCTTACAAAACGTATTCCGTTTGCCAGTCCCTGTGATGCCTTATTTATATGGTCAAGCTTTGATGTATCTTCAAAACATATTGGCTTTAATCTGCTTATTTTCCTGTGAAGCTCGCCTGTAAGGATACTGTTTACCTTCTGGTAAAATATATCAGGCGTTGAATTTATAATGGCATTTAACAGTTGCTGTATAAGATTAACAAGGCCCAGCAATATAAGTGATACAATAACAGCATTTATACCCTTTGTACCATTAACGGCTCCGGATACATTATCAAAGAAATGCTGCATTATGGCAACAAGTGCCACTGATATAACCGAATATGTACAGTCAGTGCATATCATAAATATCCAATGCTTTGGAGCAGCCTTAAAGCACTTTGGTATCATTATTTTTAAAATTCTGCCTATTCCGGTCTTCTTTTTTGATTTTTCTTTAGCACTTTCTTTATTTTTTTCCATTATTCCACACCTCCCTGAAGCTCACCATCAAACTTACATTGAAGTTTTCCATCAGGTTCACTATAAAACTCTCCCTGAATATCATTTTGAACATCATACCAGCTCTTTTGGCTCTCAAACATTTTTGCATATATACCGTTTTTTTCCAGAAGCTCCTCATGGCTTCCGCTTTCTGCCACACTTCCACCATCTATTACTATTATTTCATCTGCCAGTCTGGCTGCCCCCAGTCTGTGAGTTATAAATATGGTGGTTTTTCCTTTACTGATACGCCCAAACATTCTGTATACATTACTTTCAGCCACAGGATCAAGTGCTGCCGTCGGCTCATCAAGTATTCTTACGTATGCCGGACTGTACAAGGCTCTTGCCACCGCCAGTCTCTGCCATTCACCACCTGATAAATCAACTCCTGTTTTCTTTATTTTTCCAAGATATGTATCAAGTCCGAAAGGCAGCTTATCCATAATCTTATCTAAATCTATTTCCTTAAGGATAATACCTCTTCTTAACGTATCATAGCTTTCACCTGCAAGCTTTTTATTAAGCTGCTTTATGTCACCCAGAAGAATATTATCCTCTGCACTAACCTGATATTTTGCAAAATCCTGATATACTACCGTAAATATTGCTTTCAGTTCTTTAAGGCTGTACTGTCTTATATCCCTGTCATTTATAAATATCTGACCTTCATAATTCTGGTACATTCCCGTAAGAAGCTTGGTAATGGTAGTTTTTCCTGCACCGTTTATTCCCACAAAAGCATAATGCCTATTTTTTTGCATTTTAAGATTGAAGTTTTTAAGTATATTTTTTTCTGTACCGGGATACTTAAATGTTACATTTTTAAACTCAATACTCTCAAATGGAATATTATCAATATCCTCAGGCTCATCAAGTGCTCCTTCTCTCTCGGAAAGTGCCATAAACTTTGTTAAATCCTTAAGATATTCCTGTTTTTCTGCAAAGGAACGTGCGACATATGATAAATTCCACGACATTCTGTCAACTAAATCAAAGGTGGCATTTGTAAGGGCGATAAATATACCTATTGACATACCCCCCTTAATCGTAGGAACTAAAATCACGCCTATTATACCCAAAGCAGCAAAAAGTGCCACAATGCTTGAAATTCTCATTCTTATCTGATTTTGAATATCTTTTTTTAGTATCTTCTTTCTTGCAATCTCATATTTTTCATACCATCGGTTATTTATTTCGTCACTGTAATCAAAAAGTGACCTTTCCTCTATGTAATCTCTCTTTGTAAGTACATTGTGAAGATAATCTGCCCTTCTGACATGCTTTCTGACCTGACGCTTTGCATCATATACCTCTCTTCCGCCTCTCATAGCTATGAGTATAAGCGGCACTGAAACTATCATAATTACAACTGCTGCCCACCATACCTGAGTCATCAGAATAAGAAGAATTGATGTAATCGATATGAATAACTCTGCTATATCAAAAAGATTGTTCATTCCCATCGCAATATTTGCCAGTGAATCGTCACATACCCTTGATATAAGATTCCATGACTCATTATCCTCTATATGCTTATATTCAAGCCGGCCTCTTTTTAATGCCAGCTCTGATCTTACATTGTGATAAATTGCCATATCGTAACGTATATTTACAAATCCGTAAATTATCGTATAGTTTAGATTTTGAAAAATAACTACCAACATATAAAAGAATATAGGCATATAAATATCATTAAAGGACTTTTCGCCATTAAAAATCATTATTGCCGTATCTATAAATTCAGCCGTAATCAGTACTACCACTGATGGGATAAAGGCTGACACTATACGATTTATACCTATAATCAAAGTACATATGGGACATGATTTAAATGGTATTCTTATGTAATCCCATACTGTATATTTTTTGTTGTTTGGCAGTATATTATTTTTTGTTTTTATTTTCATATATTTCTTCCTCCCTGTTCAGGGCTTTTCTGCCTTTCTCATATATTTTTTATATTTTGGAAGAAATGTATTTTTACGATTTGGCTCGCCGGCAGCCATTAAAATTTTGCACAAAAAAACATTTCCACCTGTCTATGTAAAATAGAAGTCACATGGAAATGCCTGTAAAT
>CAMENQ010000056.1 GCA_945928585.1 uncultured Roseburia sp.
TTTATATCAGGAAATGAAGAGCATTTTAAAGGTGCGGTAAGAGTCTTTGAAAAACTTTTAAACAGGGAAGGCTGCACGGCGGACGAGCTTCAGTATGCCTGTCTTGTATTGTCACACGCATACAGAGTAATGGGACAGGATGATAAATTTTTTAAGTATGCCATGAAAACAGTGATTTCAGAAAGCTGCAGTGAAATCTGCATGGAGCTTGGAGACTATTATAGTGAAAAGAGAGACTGGGATGAAGCAGGACTCTGGTATTATAATGCTGCATTTGAGACTACGCCTGTATGTAATATACATATGGGTGGCGATATGGCTTTAAACGCATTGGCAGATATAGCTGAGACGGCAGGGAATGCTGAACAGGCCGGTATTTACAGAGAGCAGGCGGAAAACTGGAAGAGAAATCTGGGAGGACAACGATGAGAATTTTAAATACAACACCGAAGCAGGACGGTTATCGTATGCCTGCAGAGTACGAGCCGCACGACGGCTGCATTATAATATGGCCGGAAAGGGCGGATTCATGGCAGTATGGTGCGGTCGCAGCAAGAAAAGCATTTGTTAAGGTGGCAGCGGCCATAGCCGAAACGGAAAAGGTAACAGTATGTGCAAGCGAAGCACAGTATGACAATGCAAGGGAAATGCTGCCACCACATATAAGAGTAGTGGAGATGTCCGGTAATGACTCATGGGCGAGAGATTATATGCCGACCTTTGTTATAAGTGACAGGGGAGATAAAAGAGGAATAGACTGGGGTTTTAACGCATGGGGAGGACTGGTTGACGGTCTGTATTTCCCCTGGGATAAGGACAATAAAATGGCGCGCAAAATGTGTGATATGCTGGATACAGATGTATATGATGCCAGAGATTTTATACTTGAAGGAGGCTCTATTCATGTAGATGGGGAAGGCACTGCCATGGTAACGGAGGCATGCCTTTTAAGCGAAGGGCGGAATCCCCATATGTCAAAACAGGAAATAGAAGATAAATTAAAAAATTATCTGAATGTAGAAAAAGTACTTTGGCTTCCATGCGGAATATATAATGATGAAACAAACCAGCATATAGACAATATATGCGCCTTTGTCAGACCTGCTCATGTAGTGCTTGCCTGGACAGATAATGAAAACGACGTACAATATGAAATGTCTAAGGCGTGTCTTGATTATCTTGAAAACGAAACAGATGCCTTGGGAAGAAAAATTACGGTTCATAAGCTGCCGCTTCCGTCTCCTGTTTACATAACAGACGAGGAGAGAGAAGGTCTTGAACATATGGACATGGAGCCTACAAGACAGGAAAATGAACGCCTTGCGGCATCGTATGTGAATTTTTATATATCAAACGGTGCTATAATTATGCCGGGTTTTAATGATGAAAATGATGTAAAAGCAAAAGCAGTACTTGAAGAACTTTTTCCTGAAAGAAAAGTAATTCAGATATATGCAAGAGATATTCTGATAGGTGGCGGAAATATACATTGTATTACACAGCAGATACCAAAGTGTAATCAGTAAAACAGGAGGTTAATATGGGAAAGGTTACAGTGGCGGCAGTGCAGATGAAGTGCTGTTATGAAGAAAACATAATAGATAAAATTTTAAAGGATAAGGCTTCTGTAGAAAATATTATAAATAAAAATATAGAAAATGCCGGCAGTAAGGTGCGCGAGGCAGCAGAAAAGGGAGCAGAAATAATTTTACTTCCGGAGCTTTTTGAAATGCCCTATTTTTGTCAGGAAAAAAATTATGATTTTTATAATTTGGCAACAGAGGTTAATGAAAATAAAGCAATAAAATATTTTAAAAATATGGCAAAGGAGCTTAAGGTAGTACTTCCCATAAGCTTTTATGAAAAGGCAGGAAACACCTTTTACAACACTGTTGCCATTATAGATGCAACGGGAGAAATCCTTGGTACATACAGGAAAACACATATACCTGATGACCATTTTTATCAGGAAAAGTTTTATTTTACACCGGGAGACACGGGATTTAAGGTGTGGGATACGGCATATGGAAGAATAGGAGTAGGCATATGCTGGGATCAGTGGTTTCCGGAAACAGCCAGAGAAATGGCTTTAATGGGAGCAGAACTTTTATTTTATCCTACAGCTATCGGTTCGGAACCTATACTGGAGTGTGACAGTATGCCACATTGGCGCAGGTGTATGCAGGGACACGCAGGCTCCAACATTATGCCTGTAATTGCAGCAAACAGAGTAGGACTGGAAAAAGTAGAGCCAAATGAGGCAAATTCAAATCAGCAGTCAGGCCTGACATTTTATGGTTCATCATTTATAACTGATGAAACAGGCGGCATAGTGGCAGAGGCAGACAGAGAAAATGAAACAGTGATAATGGCAGAGTTTGATTTGGATGCCATAAAAGAAATGAGGCAGAGCTGGGGCATATTCAGAGACAGACGCCCGGAGATGTATGGGAAAAACTGATATTTTTTGTACATTTTTATATATAGATTATACAAAAAGCAGTATGTTTTTTAGGTAAATAGTAATTTGACAATTAAATGATTTTGGGTATATACTATAAATAATAAATTGGATAACTGTCTTTACATGGCTTGTAAGCAATCATTTAACGGATGATTTGATTTTTACATATGGTAGGGAAGATAGAAACGGATTTTTATCTGCCGTGAAAGATATAAGCATTTGGATACAAAAGGAGGTGATTCAGATGATTAGCAGTGCATACACATACTATCTGTCTACATATGGCGGGCAGCAGGTATCAAAGTACGATACCCACAAGAAAAGTGAACTGAGAAACGTATATAACAATATGCTTAAGGTGAACAGAAAATCACCATTATATAAGCTGTTGGATACAGAGAACGTGCAAAAATACGCTATAGACCTTAAAGAGTCTGCGCGTTCACTTAAAAATGTTGCTTCATCACTTACAGACATAAATGGCAGTATCTCGGGATTTCTTAGAAAAAAAGCCGTGTCAGGAAATACAGCCATAGTAGAGGCAAAGTATATTGGTGAGGAGGAAGGCACTGACGAAGCAGAGCAGCTTGAGGTAAAGGTTAATTCCCTTGCATCATCACAGCTTAACGAAGGTAATTATCTGAATCCTTCCGGAAGAAATTTATCAAAGGGTGAATATTTCTTTGATATGAATATTGGTGAATATACTTATGAGTTTTCATTTTCAGTAAGAGAAGATGACGATAATAACAGTATACAGGAGAAACTTATAAGACTCTTTAACAGGGCAAACATAGGAGTTACTGCAGGAAAAGCAACGGATGAAAACGGAAATCAGGCTATTTCCATTGAGTCAAATTCTACAGGTGCATCAGGCAGCAGCGACGGACTTATTTTCTCTATTGTAGAAAATGAAAAAAGCGACGGAAAAGTAGTAGCAGCACTTGGTTTAAATAACATAAAACAAAAACCTTCAAATGCAAACTTTTCCATAAACGGAGTAGAACATACAGCTTCAGCCAATACATTTTCAGTAAAGCATCAGTATCAGCTTACCTTAAAAAATATAAGTTTACCGGACGAACCGGTTAAGGTAGGAGTAAAGCAGGATATAGATTCTATCCTTGAAAATGTAAATGAACTTATTTCTTCATATAATAATATGGTAGATTTGGCTTTGAAAAAATCAACGGTAGTTGGTGACGGAAGCAGACTTATAAGTGACATAAATAATGTAGCCAGATATTATAAAAATAATCTTGAGTCTGCAGGATTTAAGGTGGAAGATGACGGTCATGTAGCTGTAGAGGATTCACTGCTTATTCAGGCGGCAGGAGAGGGAACTTTAAGTGACAGCCTTGAAAAACTGAATTCCTTTAAAAGAGCAGTAGTGGCAAAGGCTGATGATATTTCCATAAATCCTATGAAGTATGTAAACAAAAAGCTTATTTCATATCCGCATCCTACAAGAAACTTTACAAATCCGTATGTTTCTTCTATATATAGCGGTATGATGTTTAATGGGTATGTGTAATGTGACAGTCCGGTACTTATTGCAGCAGTTTCAGTATTAGTTATGGGTATCACAGGATGTAAGAAAGAAACAGAGTGTTCAGGCTGTGGCGAAGTTAAAAAGTGTGACTCATATGAAATTATGGGCGAAGAAGTTTGGATGTGCGATGATTGCCATGACGCAATAGAAGCTCTTGGAGACTTAATAAAATAGTCCTAAGTTTAATATAGGAGAAAGTCAAAAATGGTTGACTTTTGTCAGGGAATAGTATATAATAAAATACAGTTAAGGAAAATTTTTTAAAAATAAATTAATTAAATTCAGTTTAATTAATTTTAATTTAGCTTATTATCTTTTATATAGATAAACTTCCCAAACTCCTACATGAAAGGTGATGTGTCTCCCAACACATCACCTTTCTCTTTTTGACTTAAATGAAAGCCACAGGCATCGGCAGGACTGAACTCTTATGCTTATGCACATATTTTTGAAGAATTGTGTTGACTTTCTAAAAGCCATATGCTATATTAAATTAGCTATGGAAGAAGTCTTTTTTTTATGCCCATTTTTCAAATACAGATTTATCTGTTGAAAATAAAGCAGAAAAAGGCAAAAATAAGCGAAAAAAATTTAGTGGAGGTGGAAGCTGTGCGAGTAAAAATCACATTGGCATGTACTGAGTGTAAGCAGCGTAATTACAATACGACAAAAGAAAAAAAGACACACCCGGACAGAATGGAAACAAAGAAGTACTGCAGATTCTGTAAGTCACACACATTACACAAGGAAACAAAGTAAGTTGGAGGTAAGACTATGGGAGATACTGTATCAACAGAAAAGGCAAAAAAGCCTAGCTGGTTTGCAGGTCTTAAGGGCGAGTTTAAGAAAATTATCTGGCCTGACAAGAAGACTGTTGCCGGCAGAACAACAGCCGTTGTCCTTGCTTCTATATTTATAGGTGTGGTTATAAAGGTTGCGGATTTGTTAATCCAGGCTGCATTTAGTTTATTGTTTTAGTAATGTAAGGATTAGGGTGAATTTATGGCAGAAGCAAATTGGTATGTAGTCCATACTTATTCCGGATATGAGAATAAAGTAAAGGCTAACATTGAAAAAACAATTGAAAACAGAAAGCTTCAGGACCAGATCCTTGAGGTGGCAGTTCCTATGCAGGATATGCTGGAAATGAAAAACGGTGCAAAGAAGCAGGTATCAAAGAAAATGTTCCCGGGCTATGTTCTTATTCATATGTATATGAATGATGATACATGGTATGTGGTTCGTAATACCAGAGGTGTTACAGGTTTCGTTGGTCCGGGCTCTAAACCGGTTCCGCTGACTGAGGAGGAGATGAAGCCTCTTGGAATAAACATTCCACAGGTAGTTATTGATTTTGCAGAGGGTGATACGGTTATGGTAACAGCCGGTGTATGGGAAAATACAGTAGGTGTTATCAAATCTATCAATGAGCATAAGCAGACAGTTAATATCAGCGTAGATATGTTTGGTCGAGAGACTCCTGTAGAGATAGGCTTTACAGAAGTTAAAAAAGTCGAGTATTAAGCATCTTGTCGAGGGTGCACACTTATCAGAAAAGTCTGAGAAAATTTAGAAAAGAGCCTGGTGTGAAGATGGCTTAGACAAGCCTTTGACACATTGGTTCAGGCCGAGAATGGAGGATACACATGGCTAAGAAAGTAGAAGGATATATCAAGTTACAGATAGCTGCCGGAAAGGCAACACCGGCACCACCTGTTGGACCTGCTTTAGGTCAGCACGGTGTAAACATTGCACAGTTTACAAAGGAGTTTAATGCAAGAACAGCAGATCAGGATGGTATGATTATCCCTGTTGTTATTACAGTATATGCAGACAGAAGCTTCAGCTTCGTTACAAAGACTCCACCTGCAGCCGTATTATTAAAGAAGGCTTGCAAGATTCAGTCAGGTTCAGGCGTACCAAACAGAAATAAGGTAGCTAAGATTTCTAAGGCTGAGATTCAGAAGATAGCAGAACTCAAGATGCCTGATTTAAATGCAGCATCAATTGAAGCAGCTATGAGCATGATTGCAGGTACTGCAAGAAGTATGGGCATTACAGTAGAAGATTAATCACAGAGATTAAAGAGCATTCCGTTTAACAGTTAAATGGAAATTAATGTAGATTATAGTGGGAGGAGCACCGTAGTGCACTCCGATAATACCACAAGGAGGTTCATTTATAATGAAAAAAGGTAAGAAATATTCAGAGGCTGCAAAATTAATCGACAGAGCAGCTCTCTACGATACAGATAAGGCAATGGAGCTTGTTAAAAAGGTTTCTACTGCTAAATTTGATGAGACAATCGAAGTTCATATCAGAACAGGCTGTGACGGACGTCATGCAGAGCAGCAGATTCGTGGTGCCGTTGTATTACCACACGGTACAGGTAAGAGTGTAAGAGTATTAGTTTTCGCTAAGGGCGACAAGGTAGCAGAGGCTGAGGCAGCCGGAGCAGAGTTCGTAGGCGGCGAGGAATTAATTCCTAAGATTCAGAACGAAGGCTGGTTTGATTTTGATGTAGTAGTAGCTACACCGGATATGATGGGTGTTGTTGGTCGTCTTGGTCGTGTACTTGGACCAAAGGGCTTAATGCCAAACCCAAAGGCCGGAACAGTTACAATGGACGTTACAAAGGCTGTTAATGATATTAAGGCTGGTAAGATTGAATACAGACTCGACAAGACAAATATCATCCACGTGCCAATCGGAAAAGCTTCTTTCACAGAGGAGCAGCTCGCAGACAACTTCCAAGCACTTATTGATGCTATTAATAAGGCTAAGCCTGCTACACTTAAGGGTCAGTACTTAAAGAGCGTTACAGTAGCTCCTACAATGGGTCCTGGCGTTAAGTTAAATGTAGTTAAGCTTGCAAACTAATTAGTGTCACTATATAAAAATATACAGGGAAGCCTGTAATTAAAAAATTAAAGGCATAGCACAATTAAGCCGGAAAATCAGGGTATATAGAAATAGATGCCCTGATATTTTGCACTCTCTTTATCTCTAGGGGGAGTTCTGAGTTACCTTATGCCTACAGATATGATGGTATGCAGTGGTGGCGGCAGGACAGGCAGAGCTATAGCTAACAAGTAGGGCATTGCTGTACTAACAGCTAAGAAAAGTAAAGATGGTTATCATCTGACTTGCATTTTACACTGACTATTGTTATAATATACTTACATAACTCCGAAGATTTTATGCAAGTATAATGTTATAACTCTGTGAAAATAATGAAAGTATGGAGGTTTTTATGGCAATAGTAAGTGATGAACAGGTAATTAAGATATTACGGCAGTATAATCCGTGGTGGCGTAATCCGTCCTCAATCAAGGAGGAGAGCAAGCCGCAGAAAAGACTTGCCTATTATGAAGCTCTGAAAATTATTAAACATAATACACTAAGACGGTTTGCGGTATTGTCTGGAGCAAGGCGTGTAGGCAAGACAACGATTATGTACCAGATAATAGATAACTTGATTGATGAGGGAGTAAACCCGAAAAATATCCTGTATGTATCTTTTGATAGTCCGATTGTAAAGCTTGTTAACGTTGAAACTGTCCTTTCCATTTATGAGTCGCTTTATCCAATCGAGGGAACGAAATATATTTTCTTTGATGAAATTCAATACACGGACCATTGGGAATTGTGGATGAAGGTTATTTATGATAGGAGAAAGGATATTCGTCTGGCAGCGACAGGCTCGGCAAGTCCCATATTGGAAAAAGGTGCAACAGACAGCGGAACCGGCAGATGGAGTGTCTTGAAGATACCGACAATGTCATTTTATGAGTATTGTCGCCTGCTTCAGATTGAAGAACCGATATTGCCCGATAATCTGAAACTGACAAAGCTTGTGAAAATGAGTAATGCAGAGCTTGGAGATTTGATGGACAGGTTTGCACCATTGGAAGGTCATTTTAACCGTTATCTTATGATTGGAGGCTTCCCGGAACTTGTATTGTCTGATGATGATATTTATGCTCAAAGAATGCTGCGTGAAGATGTGGTTGATAAGGTCATCAAGCGGGATGTGTTGACACTGTTTAATATCCGAAGCCCGCTTTTAATGGAGAAACTGTTCTTGTATCTTTGTATGAATTCAACTGAGATTTTCAGCGTGACGACAGCAGCGAAAGAGTTGGAAAACGTTTCTGTCAGTACGATTGATGGTTACATTGAAGCTCTTGAGATGTCTAACCTTATCTATCTGGCAAAACCAATAGATGTGGGAAGTAAAGGTGCATTGAAAGGAAAACCGAAAATCTTTATTGCAGATGCCGCTATTCGTAATGCTGTGCTGATGATTGACGATGTTTTATCGGACGAAAGAGAGCTTGGTGCTATGGTGGAAACCGCGGTATATAAGCATATTGTATCTTTCTATCAGGGAAGTACGGCACATCTTGGCTATTTCAGAAAGGCAAAGGATAATCAGAAAGAGGTTGATGTAGTAATTGAGCTTCCACGTGAGAAAATTCTCTGCGAGGTTAAGTATCGCAGCAATTCTCATATTCCTGCTACCGATGCCATTGTCGAGCTATGTAAGGACGAAAAATCAAAAGTCACAAATGCTTTTCTTATAACAAAACAGTTAGATGACTTTGGTATAACAAAGCACGAAACAGAAGTGCCGATTTTGCGGATGCCTGCCATAGCATTTCTGTATCTGTTAGGAAAGGCAGAAGCAGACGGACAAAACGGAAAAATGTAATACACAAATATAAAATTTTGCTTGAAATTTTTATAAATGCAGTGTACCATATTAATATCAAGTTTTGAAGCAAAAACGGCGTAGCCCTTGAAAACGCTGGGATGCGCCGATTTTCTTTGTATAGCTCTATAGCATCTTTTTTCCACCGACTACCTTCCCATCAAGCAGTTATGTGTATGGGTGCCATTCAGGGAGAGAAGATTTATATTTGTTAATACTTACATCGGTTCGGACTTGATACAATGCCTATGATTTGATAATATAATATTAGAAATACTTCGTGGTGAAGTATCAATCCCAAGACGCTTGTGATATCAGGTATGCAAGAAGAGGCGTTAAGCGGGGATTTAGTCGGGAAGTCTGCACCCGTACCTGAGAGCCGATGGCGAAGAAGAACGTAGTCATAAACAAGAAGTTTCGGAAAGGTCTGAGGTTGTTTCCTTGGACCTTTTCTTAGTATATGTAGTGAGTACGAAATTTATTATAAAAGGTACTAATCGAAAGAGGGATAAGGGGAACTTCTATAGATATGCTTTCATTCTTGGCTGAATATTTTGATACCACAATAGATTATCTTGTGGATGGAAAAGAAGTAAATGTATGTAGCGAATTAATTGACGGATTAGATGAGGTTCAAAAGGCGAAGGTATGGCTATTATGAAAACTGTGATTGAGAATATATAAATGAGTTGAAATATGGTGAAAAATGGGAAATTTGTATGGAAATTTATGGGATTACAAGGTATAATAAATGCAAGATAATTTATTATTATCTGTTAATCATGTATGAGTGATAAAAATATATAATAAATATATAATTAATATTATAATCCTTGGAGGGCATGCAAGTGAAAAAAATGATTTTGAATATCAAACATTTATGTACACATTTGTTCAATATAGATAATCGTGTCGTTAAAAAGTTATTCGATTTAATAGATAATATAAGGATTTACATATTTTTTCTTGTAATTGCTTTTGTATATTGCCTTGGAATTTTTATAAACAAAAGAAATCCGTTCCCTCAGTATACACTATTCCAATCTCTGTTCATAGGTATTTTTATTGTTGCGTTTTTTTCTGTAAGACATTATGAAAAACAAATGAAAGATATTCATAGATTAATGTCTGGTGATAATACATTACACCACATTAATGATAAAATGTATAGGTTTAGATATTCAACAATAAATCTTATTATTCCGCCGCTGGCAACAGCATTTTTTGGCTTTCTTGCAATTGCATTGGTTAATGTTAATATAAATACGCCATCAGCAGTATATCTCATATTTATATATACAATATGCGTGGTAATGAGTTTTATTGGATATCTTCAATATGTGTATTTGTTTGTATATATTAAGAAATTAAGTCGTAATACAAAGACAATTCATATTTATAACAGGGACTATCCTTCTAATACTAAGTGGGTTATATTATTGGCAAAATTATATGGAAACTATCGTAATATTTTTTTTGTTTTAGGTGCATCATATGTATTTGGGGTTATCTATTTTGTATTATGTAAGGATTACAGAGTAATAGAAAAAATAATATTAAATGAATGGCAATGGATATATTTAATACTATTTTGGGGAAGTGTATTTTTGGCAATTGTAGTGTTTTTTCCGATAAGTAGTGTTATTGAATATATTAATATAAAAAAGATTGTAGATAATTTGAAGAATCAAACAGTTGTTGACTTAAATAAAATGATTCCTCTACATTCTAAAAATTATGAAATGAAAATACAAAAATGAGACTATGAATAAAAGTCTGTAAATTAGATCTTCTATGATAATGATACGGTCGA
>CAMENQ010000057.1 GCA_945928585.1 uncultured Roseburia sp.
GGAAAAATAAATGTAAGCGACATACCTGAACTGTGGAATGAAAAAATGAAGGAGTATCTTGGCATAGAGCCGCCTGATATGGCATCAGGACTTTTGCAGGATTCCCATTGGAGCGGAGGTGCTTTCGGATACTTCCCATCATATCTTTTAGGCTCAGTTTATGATGGTATGCTTCTTGAAAAAATAGAGCAGGAGCTTGGAGATGTGGACAGGCTTTTATCAGAGGGCAGAGTAAAGGAAATAACAAAGTGGCTTAACACTCACATTCATAAAGACGGAACATCAGTAGTCCCAAAGGAGCTTATAGAGAAAATATGTGGTAAAGAAATTACTGCAAAGCCGCTTATAAATTATTTTAAGAAAAAGTATAGTGAGATTTATGAACTTTAGTGAAAATTCCGGAATCTGAGGTATAAATCTAAATATATAAAAACACTTGAAACTCCCACTGAAAAAGGAGTATACTGTCTCCGTAGGACGTAAATGATGTGTCCGAGTAGTTACGAAAGGAAATAAAAATATGATAAAGGAAGCAATCGCAAAAGTAGTAAAAAGAGAAAATCTTGACAATGAAACAATGACCGCCGTAATGAATGAAATTATGGGTGGTGAGGCTACAGATGCACAGAAAGCATCATTTCTTACGGCACTTGCCATGAAGGGTGAGACTATAGACGAGATAACTACAGCAGCCAGAGTAATGAGATCACACTGTGAAAAATTCTTAAACGATATGGATGTACTTGAAATAGTAGGTACAGGCGGAGACGGTTCAAATACATTTAATATATCTACATTAGCATCCATAGTTGTTTCATCACTTGGCGTGCCTGTTGCAAAGCATGGAAACAGAGCAGCATCAAGCAAGTGCGGTACGGCAGACTGTCTTGAGGCATTAGGAGTAAAGATAGATTTAGCCCCGGCAGAAAGCGCCCAGATACTTAAGGAGCTTAATATGTGTTTCCTTTTTGCACAGAAATACCATACGGCTATGAGATTTGTAGGTGGAGTAAGAAAGGAAATGGGTATACGTACCATGTTCAATATTCTTGGCCCTTTATCAAATCCTGCCGGAGCAAGCATGCAGCTCCTTGGCGTATACAGTGAGGATTTAGTCGACCCCCTTGCAAGAGTACTTTCAAATCTTGGTGTAAAAAGTGCCATGGCAGTATACGGTCAGGACTGTATAGATGAAATTTCCATGAGTGCACCGACTACAGTATGTGAGGTCAGAAACGGAGAGTTTTTATCATACGTTATTACACCTGAGCAGTTTGGTTTAAAGAGATGCAATAAAGAGGACTTAGTAGGAGGAACTCCTTCTGAAAACGCAAAAATTGCAAGGGATATTTTAAGCGGCACAGAGGGACCAAAGACAGATGCAGTCCTTATAAATGCAGGTGCAGCACTTCACATAGCAAAGGGTGTTTCCATAGAGGAAGGCATATCTATGGCAAGAGAAGCCATAAAGAGTGGAAAGGCTATGGAGCAGTTGGACAACTTTATAAAAGCAACAAATAAAAATTAGAGGATGTCCCACTAAAAAAATATCCTCAGCGACACTGGGGCTGTCGTACTAAGAAAATTTATACAGTACCCGGGTGCCCTATGGATATATGATAATTTTAACGCATCGGAGACTGTAAGTAATTTTATCAATATAATATAGCTATGCACTAAGCTACGGTCAAAACTCGGAACAGGCTAAAAAGAAGCCTGTCCCTCAAACAGTTGACCTACGCTAAGTGCATAGCTATATTATATTGATAAATTACTAACAGCTCCTCCAGCGTTAGAATTATTATATATCCATAGGGCACCCGGGTGCTGTATAAAATCTTCTTAGTACGACAGCCCCAGTGTCACTGAGGAAGTTTTTTTAGTGGGACAATTTTTAAACTAACAGGTATAAAGTATGCCTATGCCCAATATAATTAAGCAAAGGGAGGACAGGTTATAATGATAGACAGACAGGTGCTTTCTGTACTTCCCTTAAAAGTCAGGGAGGTGGTAGAAAGAGAATTAGGTTCGACTGCGAAAGAAAATAATTTATCAGCTGAAATTGTAGAGGAAATAAGGCTCAGGGCAGGCAGACAGGTTTTGCTTGTGACAGGAAAGGGGGAAATCTATCTTCATGTGACAGTGGATGAAATGATGATAAGGGAAGCCTTGGAATACATATCAGGCTATTCACTGTATGCATATGAAGAACAGCTTAGAGAAGGGTTTATAACCATACGGGGAGGCCACAGGGTTGGTATAGCAGGAAAGGTAGTAATGGAGCAGGGGAGAGTAAAAACCATAAAGAATATTTCTTCGGTAAATATCCGTATAAGTCATCAGATAATAGGCTGCAGTGACAAAATTATGGAGTATCTTAAAGGGAATATTCTTATAGTATCACCTCCACGTATGGGAAAAACCACACTGCTTAGGGATATATTACGAAATCTAGGAAATATGGAAAACCAGAATATTGCCATAGCAGATGAGAGAAGCGAGATAGCAGCCTGTTACAATGGAATTCCGCAAAATGATATAGGAGAAAGATGTGATGTTTTAGATTGTTGTCCAAAGGATATCGGGATGATGATATTATTAAGGACAATGTCACCTACGTACATAGCTGTAGATGAACTGGTAACAGCGCAGGATGTGGACAGCGTACTTAAAATAGTTGGAGCAGGCACATTTGTTGCAGCTACCATACATGGGGAAAGCGTAGGAGAGGTGAGAGAGCGGAAAGGAATATGTGAGCTGTTTGAAAGAAAAATATTTGATACATATATAGAATTATCAAAGACAAGCATAAGCATTTTTAACAGCAATATGGAAAAAATATATGAAGGGATAGTGTAAAAGCATATATGTCATACATAAAAATATTGCTTATTTTTTTAGTAATTGCCATAGGGGCAGTAACAGGAATAAGTAAGGGAAACAGATTAAAAAAACAGTATAAGGAGCTTTTATATCTTAAAAAGACAGCAATATTAATACGCGGAGAGATAAGATATAACTGCGGTGCTGCCGGAGAGGTTTTTTTTAATGTGTCAAAGAGAGTTAAAGAGCCATACAAAGGTGCATTTATGTCCCTTTCAGATGAACTGGAAAATCATAAGGGTGAAGAATTTTCAGAAATATGGAACAGAAATGTAATACAGCCTTTATTAAAGATGGAATTAAATATTCAGGACATTGAACGCTTTAAAGAGCTTGGCGAAAACATAGGTTATCTTGACATACAGATGCAGTTAAATTATCTTGATTTTTACATAGAGAAATTAAACGAAAGAATAGATGAGGTTAAGACGGGCCTTGATGGAAATGTGAAGCTTTGCAGAACACTTGGCATAATGGGAGGACTGCTGGCAGCAATATTTATCATATGAAAGCATGGAGAAGGAAAAACATATGGATATAAGTTTGATTTTTAAAATTGCAGCAGTAGGTATACTTGTTTCTGTTGTAAATCAGGTATTGAAGCAGAGTGGCAGAGAGGAGCATGTATTTTTGGTAAATCTGGCAGGACTTATACTGGTGCTTTTTTGGATAGTTCCATACATATCAGAGCTTTTTGAAAGCATAAAAAGTCTTTTTGCACTATAACAGTGAGTCTGTATAAATAATGCTTACAGATAAGAAACAGACCCTAAAGTGTGCAGGCAGAAAAATGGAGGAGAATAATGAGCTTAGTAGGAATTATGATATTTGCTGTAGTGGCTTCGGTTCTGGCAGGACAGATAAAAGGTGTAAAAAGCGGTTTTGATACATATATTGCAGTGGCAGCATGTCTTGTTATACTTGGATTTATATTGTCCAAGCTGACTGTTGTAGTAAATATTATAGAAAGGCTGCAGAGCTATATTTCCATAGACTGGACATATATGGAAATTTTGCTGAAAATAGTGGGAATATCATATATCACACAATTTTCTTCGGATATATGCAGAGAATGTGGGTACAATGCCATAGGAAGCCAGATACAGATATTTGGGAAAATATCTGTAATGCTGGTAAGTATGCCGGTTGTGCTTGCGCTTATAGAAACTATAGAATATCTGTTGTGAAATAAAACTAAAAATAGTATATAAGTAAAACAGATGTAAGAAGAAGTGGGTGCCATGTATAAAATATATAAGAAGATAATTGTTATATGTATTTTTGTTACAGAATTACTCTGTATACATATGGATACATATGGTTATGACGGGAATTATGAGGATTACGAAAAATATGAAAACGAATTGTCAGAATATGATTTTACTGATATTGATAAGGCACTTAATAGTGAAAATATAGACTTTAAGGAACTGGTGTTAAAACTGGCACAGGGCAATTCGGATGGAGTGTTTTATGAGATTTTTACAATGATTGCACAGCAGCTTTTTGGAGACATTGCATATAACAAAGGTGTAATAATAAAAATAATATTTATAGCCATTATCTCATCATTATTTACAAATATGTCACTGATAATAAAAAAGTCGGAGATGTCGGAGACAGGCTTTTATGTAACATATATGCTTATGGTAACAATACTTACAGGAGGCTTTATTGTAATGTCGGATATAGTGAAAGATGCGGTATCCGGCATTATTACATTTATGGATGCACTTGTTCCGGCATTTCTTTTATCAGTGGGAGTATCATCAGGAAGCATGAGTGCAGCAGGATTTTCCGGAATTATTCTTATGGCTGTCAGCATAATAGAAAAGCTTATATTAAGCTTTATTATTCCGGCCATAAACATATATGTAATAATAAGACTGGTAAATAATATTGTGGAAGAAGATTATTTCTCAAAACTGGCAGATGTAATAAAAACAGCAGTTGTATGGGCGTTAAAGGGAATGACCGGAGTACTTCTGGGAGCCAATATTATTCAAAGCATAATAATGCCGTCTGTAGATGCAGCAGGTACAGGTGTAATTAACAAGATTATCAACATACTGCCGGGAGGAGAGGCAATAACAGGCATAGAGGGAATGGTAACATCAACGGGCAATGTCATTAAAAATGCCATTGGAAGTGCAGGGCTTATAGTGCTTGTGGTTATATGCGTATTTCCAATGGTGAAAATGCTTATTTACATAGGAGTATATAAGGTGACGGGAGCAATAGTACAGCCTATATCGGACAAGCGGCTTATAGAAAGCATAGATGCCGTTTCAGAAGGGGTTGGGATATTGTACAAGATTACATTTACGGTGGCGTTTCTGCTGTTTTTAACGGTTGCCATAATATGCTTAAGTACAAACATAAAAGTTGGAGTGTAAGGTTGTATTTAAACGAGGATGAAATATTGGGAATTAAGAAAAATAGGAGGAGAAGATGCTGGAGTATATTGAGAGGATCACAGTTTTTATTATTGCGGAGGGGATTATTTTACGGCTTACGACTAATGAGGATTATAAGAAGATGATAAAAATATGCAGTGGAATGATTTTAACTATTATTGTTTTAAGTCCATTGGATAAGGTGTTTGGTTTTACGGAAACAGTAACGGATTTTTTACAGGAAATAACGGGAGAAAACAGACTGGAGGAGGCTAAGGAGGTCTTCAGTCAGTCAGATGAGAAAAATATAGAATCACTTCGCAGAGAGTATGAAGATGTTTTGGCGGAGGGGATTAGAGGTGTTGCTGGTGAATACGGATATGAGGTAATTGATGTAAATGTGATTTTTGAGGAGAGCAGGCCGGATTATATTGGAAGTGTTTCGGTGTATCTTGCTGATGCTACAGATGAAGGAGATGTTTCAGGCAATGGAGCGGACACAGATAATGAAAGTTGTATAGATGACAACATTAAGGCTGTGGAAATGGTGGAGCCGGTCAGAATTGATGAAGAAGGCGGAGAGAGCTTAGAAGTTTCTGATAAAAGAGAAATAGAACTGCCTGATGTGATTGCCATAAAAAACAGTATTGTAGATAAATATGGTATAGCTTATGAAAGAATATATATTTATAAGTAAATGCAGATGAATATTCGAGATTTGCATTGCTACGTCGCAAAAAAAGCTCAGGAATGGAGAGTATAATGAAACTTAAAATAAATATGGATTTTATAAAGAAAATAGGAAAGGATAAGCTGATACTTATATGTGTTGCAGTGGCAGTACTTATTATATGCCTTATCTGGGAGGAGAAAAATAAAAATGTACAGGATAAAACAGAGTCAGATATAATTAACGTAAGTAAGACTGACAGTGCTTCTGTGGATTTAAATGAATATATGGAAAAATATGCAAATGCACAGGAGGAAAAGCTTAAAAGTATTCTCAGTAAAATAGATGGTGTGGGAGAAATATATGTTATGATAACATTAAAGACAGGCACCTCAAGGGATATACTTATGGAGCAGGATATAAGTTATGAGGATACTGATGAAACAGACAGTGCAGGAGGACAGCGGAAGAAATATACATATTCGGAGGATAATCAGACAGTGTATGTTACTGACGAAAACGGAAATACATACCCTTATGTTATTAATGAAAATGCACCTAAAATAGAGGGAGTGGCAGTGATTGCAGAGGGTGCACAGAGTGCGGTGATAAAGCAGAAAATAATTAATGTGATTAAGGCATTATTTGATATAGAGGTTAATAAAATATCAGTAGAATAATAGAAGCTAAAAATCAATACATAAAGTGGAGGTAAGGTGTAATGAAGAAAATCTTCAAGAAAAATCAGATTATCATCACATCACTGGCAGCACTGATAGCAGTGGCAGGGTACTTAAATCACATAGAAAACAGTGAAAAGAAGCTGGATGAGGTAAGTGGAAACAGTGCAAATGAGGAACTTGCAACAAAGGAAGCTGCCATAGTAGAAAATGATGATGCAAGCCTTGTGTCAGATAATCTTACGGCAGAAAATATAATTGATGACAGTAAGGACATAGAAAGCAATGAAATAGACATAAAGGGAGAACCGGGAGAAGCAGTGTTTGTAAATGCTGTAGGTACAGTGGATTTTGTAGTGGAGGCAAAACTTTTAAGAGAGCAGACAAGGGCAAACAGTAAGGCTATGCTTATGGAGGTAGTAAATAATACAAATTTAAGTGACAGCCAAAAGCAGGCAGCAGTAGATAAGATAGCGGAACTTGCGGATGTTGCAGAAAGGGAGCAGGCAGCAGAAAATCTTATAGCATCAAAAGGATATGAAAACGTAGTTGTAACAGTGACAGATGATTCGGCAGATGTTATGATAGTATCTGACAATTTAAGTGATGCGGCAAGAGCACAGATTGAGGAGATTGTAAAGACAAAGACAAATGTCGCTGCAGATAAGATTACTATTACGGCAGTAAAAACAAACTAAATATTTATTGCATTTATGGCTGATTTTTGTTATAGTAAACAGTAGAAAAAAGAGTAGCTTAATAAGCGGAATGGAGATAAGTATGAATAATAATAAAAAGAATACAAATATCGGTGAAGTGCAGATAGCAGATGATGTTGTTGCCATTATAGCAGGTCTTGCAGCTACAGAGGTTGAGGGAGTTGCTTCTATGGCAGGAAACATCACAAAGGAGATTATAAGCAAGCTTGGAATGAAAAATCTCTCAAAGGGTGTAAAGGTATTACTTGGAGAGGATTGTGTATCTGTAGATTTAAGCTTAAACATAGCTTATGGCTACAACGTACCTGACGTATCAGTAAAGGTACAGGAAAAGGTAAAATCTGCTATTGAAAATATGACAGGTCTTAAAGTAGGCGAGGTAAATATTCACGTAGCAGGTGTGGCAGTAGAAAGTGAAAATCTGTAAGCAGAGGTTGGTAAGGAGTAATGACCAGAAGAGAATTAAGAGAAAATACATTTATTCTTCTGTTTCATAAGGAATTTCATGAAATAGATGAGATGGAGGAACAGTTTAACCTTTTCATGGAGGAATATAATGACATTCAAAGTGAAGCATTCAGGCAGATGAGCGAAAAGGACAGACATTTCATACATGACAGGGTTTTTGATATTATGCCTAAGCTTAAAGATATAGATGAAGCCATAAACAGTGTGGCAGAAGGCTGGTCTACAGGCAGAATGGGCAGAGTGGATCTGACTATATTAAGACTTGCATATTATGAGATAAAATATGATGATGACGTGCCTGAGGCAGTAGCCATAAACGAGGCGGTAGAGCTTGCAAAGAAATTTGGAGGAGAAACATCGCCTGCCTTCATAAATGGAATACTCGCGAAGGTAGTCTAGTGTTATGGAGGAACTATGGCTGGAATATATACGGTATCCCAGATAAATTCATATATAAAGCATTTGTTCGAGGAGGATTTCGCCCTTTCAAATATATCCATAAAGGGCGAAGTATCTAACTGTAAATATCATTCCTCCGGACATATTTATTTTACACTAAAAGACGGTGGAGCTTGTTTGGCGGCGGTGATGTTCGCCGGCAGCAGAAGCGGTCTTTCTTTTACATTAAAGGAAGGACAGCAGGTAGTAGTTTCAGGCAGCATAAGTGTATATGAACGTGACGGAAAATACCAGATGTATGCAAAAAAAATAACCCTTGATGGTGACGGCGATTTATACAGAAGGTTTGAGGAGTTGAAAAACTCACTTAAGGAAATGGGAATGTTTGAAAAAGAATATAAGAAACCCATTCCAAGATATGCAATGAAGATAGGTATTGTAACTGCAGCCACAGGGGCAGCCGTTCAGGACATTATAAATATTTCATCAAGACGAAACCCATATGTAAAGCTGTATTTATATTCAGCCATTGTTCAGGGAGAACAGGCAGTTCCATCCATCATAAGCGGACTGAACTGTCTTGATGATATGGGAATGGATGTTATTATCGTCGGCAGAGGCGGAGGTTCCATAGAGGATTTGTGGGCATTTAATGATGAAAATGTGGCAAGAGCCATTTTTTCATGTAAAACACCGGTTATTTCGGCGGTTGGACACGAAACGGATACGACTATAGCTGATTATGTGGCCGATATGAGGGCACCTACTCCGTCAGCTGCGGCAGAGCTGGCTGTTTTTGACTACAGGCAGTATATTGAGGATATAGAAAACTTAAGATACAGTCTGGAAAAGCTTATGTATGGAAAGCTTGATATGTATAAGAGAAGGCTTGAAAATTTTGCACTGCGCCTTGAAAATAAAAATCCTGTAAGGCAGTTACACGATAAAAAACAGCTTTTGGAGGCTATGGAAGAAAAGCTTAAGCAAAAAATAAACATACGAGTACAGACGGAAAGAATGAAGCTTACCGTAATGGCAGAAAGACTTAACAGTAAGTCACCGCTTTTAAGGCTGGATAAGGGTTATGCTTATGTATCGGCAGGAGGAGCTCCGTTAAAGAGCATAAATCAGGTAAAAACAGGAGATACTGTACAGATACATTTAAAGGACGGACTGGTTGATACAAAGGTTATCAGTACATCAGCAGAAAATAATAACATTTAACGGAAGGATTTTCAGGTGAAAATATGGCTGCTAAGACTAAAAAAGAAGAAAAAACTACAACTATAACTATAGAGGAAGGCTTTGAAAGACTTTCAGATATTTTGAATAAAATGGATGAAGAGGGCGTGAGCCTTGAGGATTCTTTTAAACTATACAATGACGGACTGGCTATAGTAAAGGAATTAAACGAAAAACTGGAGGAAACAGAGCAGAAGCTTACTGTTATAAATGAACAGTAAAATGTAAGACAAATTTTCAGATGATTTGGAGGCAGTGTATGTCAGAATTTAAAAAATTACTGGAGCAGAAAACAAAAGAGGCAGAGGATATAATATATGGCTATCTTCCGGAAGAAGAGGGAAAACAGAGCAAAGTGATTGAAGCTATGAATTACAGTGTAAAAGCAGGAGGAAAAAGACTTCGTCCTATTCTGATTAAAGAGACTGCCATGCTGTTTGATTATAACGGAAATGAAGTAGAGCCTTTTATGGCAGCTATTGAAATGATACACACATACTCGCTCGTACATGATGATTTGCCGGCTATGGATAATGATGATATGAGAAGAGGCAAACCTACTACTCACAAAAAGTTCGGACATGCTATGGGAGTACTTGCAGGTGACGGCTTATTAAATTATGCATTTGAAGTATGTGCAGAAGCTATATCAAAAAGTCAATATAAGGACAGAGCAGTAAGGGCATTTAGAATATTATCGGAGAAGTCCGGAATATATGGCATGATAGGCGGGCAGACGGTAGATGTAGACCTTACAGGACAGCCTATTGATAAGGAAACACTTGATTTCATATACAGCCTAAAGACAGGAGCATTAATAGAAGCATCAATGATGACAGGTGCAGTTTTAGCCGGTGCAGATGATGGGGAGATTGAAACAATAAGGAAAATAGCACTTTCCGTAGGTATGGCATTTCAGATACAGGATGACATACTTGATG
>CAMENQ010000058.1 GCA_945928585.1 uncultured Roseburia sp.
TGATATAATTTTTAAAAATCTTGCAAACAATTTAAGGAGGACAAAATTATGAGCAACAAATATGCAGGAACACAGACAGAAAAAAATTTACAGGCAGCTTTTGCAGGTGAATCTCAGGCAAGAAATAAGTATACATACTTTTCTTCCGTAGCTAAAAAAGAAGGCTATGAGCAGATTTCTTCTTTATTTCTTAAAACTGCCGACAATGAAAAAGAGCATGCTAAGATGTGGTTTAAGGAGTTAAATGGTATCGGAAGCACTGCTGATAATTTAGCTGCCGCCGCTGACGGAGAAAATTACGAGTGGACAGATATGTACGAAGGTTTCGCTAAAACTGCTGAGGAGGAAGGTTTCCCTGAACTTGCAGAGAAATTCCGTATGGTAGGTGCCATAGAAAAGGCTCACGAGGAAAGATACAGACAGCTTCTTCATAATGTGGAAACTGCTGCCGTATTTGAAAAGAGTGAGGTTAAGGTATGGGAGTGCAGAAACTGCGGTCACATAGTAGTAGGTACAAAGGCTCCTGAAATCTGCCCTGTATGCGCTCACCCACAGAGCTACTTTGAAGTAAGAAGCGAAAATTATTAAAGACATATAGAAACCGGACAATCACTAAAGACAACACTAATTAACATAACAGCGCCGCTCCCCTGCGGCGCTGTTCTATATTAAAAGTTCTATATTAAAAATAATAAAAAATTCCCCGAAAAAATCCAAAGCAACAATATTAATCCACTCAAAAAGTGCTGTGACCCGCAAGGATTTTTTTTAATAATAGAAAGTTCCAAAATAACCGGAACAATTCCAAAGCAACAACATAAATTCTCGCCACTAAAAATTCGCGAATGCGAATTTGCAAGTGCTGCTGCCGCGCGGCGCTTTTACATCCCAACTATATTTTTTATTATATTAACCGCAATATCCATCCCCTCCGCCGTAATATGCTCAAACGGCCCATGGAATGCGTATCCGCCTGTACCAAGGTTAGGGCACGGCAGTCCCATAAAGCTTAGTCTTGCTCCGTCTGTGCCGCCACGGATAGGTGATATTTTAGGCTCTATACCTTCCATCTTTATTGCTTCCTTGGCATTTTTCACAATATACATACAGCTTTCTATTTTTTCTCTCATATTCCGGTAAGATTCTCTTATTGTAAGCTCCACCATACCTGCCCCATATTTGTCATTCATCTGCTTTTCTATACTGCGAAGCTTTTCCTCTTTCTCTTTAAACAGTCTGCTGTCATGGTCTCTTACAATATATTTTAATTCTGCATATTCTACATTGCCTGTCATATCTGTAAGATGATAAAAGCCCTCATAGCCCTCCGTATGACGTGGTGTTTCATCTTGAGGAAGCTGTCCGTTTATTTCCATTGCAAGTAAAGAAGCATTTACCATAATATTTTTAGCCTCTCCAGGATGTACATTTACGCCATGTACTTTAAACACTGCCTCTGAGGCATTAAAATTTTCATATTCTATTTCGCCTTCTTTAGAACCATCTACAGTATATGCAAAATCTGCACCAAATTTTTCAACATCAAAACAGTCTGCACCTCTGCCAATCTCTTCATCAGGCGTAAAACCTATACATAGTCTGCCGTGAGGCTTATTCTCTTTTATTATCTCATCCATGGCAGTCATAATATCTGCTATTCCCGCCTTGTCATCTGCTCCAAGCAATGTAGTGCCGTCGGTTGTAATAAGTGTTCTTCCCTTAAGCTCTTTTAAATGCGGAAAATCTGACACTGACAATACCCTTCCACTGCTGCCAAGACTCACATCTTTCCCATCATAATTTTCTATAATCTGAGGATTAACACCTTTTCCATTAAAATCCGGTGCTGTATCCATATGGGCAATAAACCCTATGGCAGGTTTATTTTCCATTCCGCCTGTAGCAGGAATAGAACCATATACGTAGCCTTTTTCATCTGCATGTGCATCTTCAATGCCCATTTCCTTCATTTCCTCCACAAGTACCCCGGCAAGATCAAGCTGTCTGTCCGTAGACGGAACCTTTTCACTTTCCTCATCACTTGTGGTCCATATTTTTACATAATTTAAAAGACGTTCATATGCGCGCATTTTCTTGCTCCTCCTGATTTTACTCTGCTTTTTCTATCTTTTCTGCCTCTGATTTTGGCATAATCTTTGGAAGCTCTGATGTACAATGAGGGCATCTTGTAGCCTCTATAGATATTTCACTTAAGCAGTATGTACACTTCTTTGTGGTAGGTGCCTTTGGCTGTTCCTTTCTGCCAAGCGAAGTTACCTTATTTATGCTCTTAATTACTGCAAACAACACAAATGCCACTATAAGAAAGTTTATTACCTGCATAATAAATGAACCGTAAGCAATATTTACGCCAAATAAATTTACGCTAAGGTCCGTAAAGTCTGTTCTTACAAGCAGACCTATAATCGGTGATATAATATCGTTTACAAGTGAATTGACAATGGCACTGAAAGATGCACCTATAACTACCGCCACTGCCATGTCCAAAGCATTTCCCTTAAATGCAAACTTTTTAAATTCTTCAAAAAATTTCTTCATAATATTTTTCTCCTTGTGTTTTTATATATTTTTTATAACTACAATTATTAATGCCCAGAAGATTACACTCATTATTACTGTAAGTATCAGTCTCTTTATGGCTGCTTTTCTATATTCATCCTGTACAATTATATTATACATATTTTCATCCGGTATAATATTTCTGTCAGGCATATCCGTTCCAAATGGAATGAAGGATATTAACGGCAATATAAAAGCTATCAGCAGAACTACCTTACTTCCGTAAGAGTCCGGTTCAAATGCACTGTTAAAATGCGTCGGGATTTTTTCAGGCAGGTTAAACCATAATATAACGCCTCCAATTATTGTAATTGCCTTTAAAATATAATCTATAGATTTTATAATACTTTTTACCTTGTCTGACTTTGGATTAATAATAGTCATAATACGCCCTCCCATTCGCTTTTAAGAAGCCTGTATTCTACTCTGTCCTTCATTTTCCCGTCATGATATTCATATTCCTTTTTATCTGCCTCCTTTATCATACCGCATTTTTGCATAACCCTTTCAGAGCCTTTGTTTTCCTTAAGGCAGCCTGTACTGACTCTATACACACCGTTCTCTTTAAAAGCAAACTCTAATATTCTTTTTAAGGCTTCCGTAACATATCCATTACTCCAAAACTCCGGATATGTAAAATAGCCTAAATGAACGAGCTTTCCATATGGTGTGTTGTCCATTACGGTATAACCTATACTTCCTACCTGCTCATATGTTTCCTTCGTTTCCATATGAAAAAAGTAAAACCTTCTGTCATCTGATTTCATACCAGCAAGCACATTATCAAAATCTGTTTCAGCCTCCTCTATTGTTCCGTCTGACCACGTTATTCTTATACACCTTACATTCTCAAATTTCTGATAATCGCAAAAGCTGTAAAACATCCTGTCACTGCCTGAATTATCCACCTCCCGTATATCCATAACATAAAGAGTGTCCATCATTTCCTCATGTCCGTCAAATAAATCCGTATCATCCATATTCGTACATGAATAAAACAGATATTTTTTGCCTTTATATATGTTATTATCAATATATTGTCCATTATATGACGATACGCCCCAGTTGTCAAAACCATTCAGTATAAGCATTAAAATAATACGGCTATGTACTTACAGAAGGTTCACACCTTAATAGCTGACCTTCTCTATGTACATAGCCGTATTACTGACAAATGACATTTTCAAGTTCTACATTTTCTTTTGCCCCAATGCCCTATGCAAATGGATTTTCAGACGGATACCTCTGTGACTTCGGCTGATTATAATCTATCTCATCATATTCAACTCCAAGCAGTTTAAATACATCATACAGCTCCTTTCCATAGTGTCCGAATGCTACTGCACCATGATGAGGATAATTTTTCTCTATAAGAACATATCTGTAAAATCTGCCCATTTCCTTAATTGCAAATACTCCTATGCTTCCAAAAGATTTTGTTGCCACAGGAAGCACCTCACCCTCGGCAACGTATGCTCTTAAGATGTTGTCTGAGGTTGACTGTAATCTGTAAAATGTAATATTACCCGGCATAATGTCTCCTTCCAGCGTTCCGTTTGTAACCTCCTCTGGAAGACTTCTTGCCATAATCATCTGATTTTTCATTTCACATTTTGAAAGCTTTGCTGAATTTGTATTTCCACAGTGAAAGCCCATGAATACATCAGTATGGTTATAATCAAATTTATCCTTTATAGCTTCATTATACATATCCTTCGGAACAGAATTGTTAATGTCTAACAACGTTACCGTATCACCACTTACGCATGTTCCTATGTATTCGCTTAATGCTCCGTATATGTCTACCTCGCAGGATACAGGGATACCCATTCCCGTCAGGCGGCTGTTTACATAGCATGGGACAAAACCAAACTGTGTCTGGAATGCCGGCCAGCATTTTCCTGCTATTGCAACATATTTTTTACATCCCTTGTGGTTTTCTATCCAGTCAAGTAACGTAAGCTCATACTGTGCCAGTTTAGCCAGTATTTCAGGCTTTTTATTTCCCTCTCCAAGTTCCTTTTCCATATCAGTAACAACCTGTGGAATTCTTTCATCTCCCGCATGCTTATTAAAGCTTTCAAAAAGGTCAAGCTCTGAGTTTTCTTCAATCTCCACACCAAGATTATATAACTGCTTTATAGGTGCATTACATGCAAAAAAGTTTGAAGGTCTTGGGCCAAATGTAATTATCTTTAAATCAGATAAGCCTATGACTGCCCTTGCAACAGGAATAAATTCGTGAATCATATCTGCCACATCCGAAGCGTCTCCCACAGGATATTCAGGAATATATGCCTTAATATTTCTAAGTCTTAAATTATAGCTTGCATTTAACATACCGCAGTATGCATCACCTCTGCCCTGAATTAAATCCTGCCCGCTTTCCTCTGCTGCTGCCACAAACATTTTAGGACCTTCAAAATACTTTGCAAGAAGCGTTTCCGATATTTCAGGTCCGAAATTGCCAAGATATACACAAAGTGCATTACATCCTGCCTTCTTTATATCTTCAAGTGCCATAACCATATGTATTTCACTTTCCACTATACATACAGGACATTCATAAATATCATCTGTCTCATATTTTTTCATGTACTCAGCCACAAGTGCTTTTCTTCTGTTTACCGAAAGACTCTCCGGGAAACAGTCTCTGCTTACTGCTACAATACCTACCTTTACTTTTGGAATATTATTCATCTTTTTACCCTCCTGACTTATTATCTAATATTATACCACGTCGGTTTCCGTACGGTGCCCGCAGGCGCACATAGTCTCAAGACTCATTTTATCAAATATTTCTTTACATGCAGGATATATCTGCCTGAATATTTCATACTGCTTCTGATACCTGTCTGTAAGTTCCTTTTCCGGTTCAATGGTTTCCTTTATTTTAATTATTTTCTCTACGGCTTCATCTACATTTTTGTACTCACCACAGGCTGTAGCCGCCAGTATGGCTGCTCCAAGAGAAGGGCCTTCCTCACTCTTTGGTATGTCTATTTTAAGATTAAGTACATTTGCCAGTATTTTTATCCACTTTCTGCTTTTTGCACCGCCTCCGCATACCTTCGTTCTCTCAACATTTATGCCTGACTTTTTTGCTATTTCAAGCATATCCCTGAAAGCAAATGCTACTCCCTCAAGAACTGCCTGTGTCATATGGCTTCTTGTGGTATCCATTGACATTCCTATAAATGTTCCTCTGGCGTTTGGATTATTGTGTGGTGAACGCTCTCCCATTAGGTAAGGTAGAAAATATACGTGATTTTCTCCTAAGTTTTCTATCTTTGACTGTTCTTCTTCGTATGAATCTGTTTCAAGAATATCCTCCATCCACCATTTATTGCAGGATGCAGCGCTTAACATACAGCCCATAAGATGATATCTGCCGTTGGCATCACAAAAGGAATGTAGGCAATTATTTTCATCCACACTGAATTTATCTGAAGATATGAAAATAGTCCCGCTTGTACCTAATGAAATATTGCATTTTCCGTCACCGACTGTTCCTGTGGCAACTGCTGCCGCCGCATTATCACCTGCACCTGCGGCAACCTTTACATTTGCCCCTATCCCAAGCAAATCTGCCGTATGCTTCATGACTGTTCCTATACATTCATAGCTTTCATATATCCTCGGAAGCATTTCTATTGTAATACCGCAAATCTCACACATTTCTTTAGACCAGCACCTGTTTTTCACGTCAAATAATAATGTTCCCGATGCGTCCGAAACATCTGTGCTAAATACTCCTGTCAGCATATATGCCAGATAGTCCTTTGGAAGCATTATCTTTTTTATTCTTTTAAAGCTTTCAGGCTCATTCTTTTTAAGCCACATTATTTTCGGAGCTGTAAAGCCTGCAAATGCAATATTAGCTGTATAAGCTGACAATGCAGTTTTTCCAATCCTTTCATTTAAATACTCACATTCCGCTTTTGTTCTTCCGTCATTCCACAAAATACACGGTCTTATAACTTTGTCATCTTCATCAAGTATAACAAGTCCATGCATCTGACCGCCAAAGCTTATTCCTGCCAGTTTACTTTTATCAATTCCATCTAACAGCCTTGCCATACCCTTTATAACGCTTTCGTACCAGTCCTTTGGATTTTGTTCTGACCATCCCGGTTTAGGAAAATAAACAGGGTATTCCTCTGACACTGTATTTATGACTTTTCCTTCACTGTCCATAAGCAGAAGCTTAACTGAAGATGTTCCTAAATCAATTCCTGCATAAAACATTCTTTCACCTCCATATGTACCGGTTTCCTGCCCAGAAGCTTTTCACTTCTTTTGTCAGGCTGTGAGCCTCCTATATATACGTCATATTCACGTGATATAACCGGTTTACCGGACTCATCAAATACTTCAAAGGATTCCCTTGTAAGAGTAATTTCAATATCCTTTGCCTCTCCCTTTTTAAGCTTTACTTTTTTTATTTTTTTAAGCTGTGGATTAGGCGCCCAATCTTCTCTTGCCCCTATATATACCTGAACTGTTTCTGTGCCATCCATCTTTCCGGTATTTTTTACTGTTGTTTTTATAGTAACAGAATCATCTTTTACTGTAAACAATGTATTTTCATATTCAAATTCAGTATATGAAAGACCGTATCCGAAAGGATAAAGGGCATCATTTTTCATATAACGGTATGTCCTGTTTTTCATTGAATAATCAGTGAACTCCGGAAGTTCCTCCATTGTTCTGTAAAATGTAATCGGAAGCTTTCCTTCAAAGTCTGATTCTCCGAATATTAATCTTGCAATGGCTTTTCCGCCTCTTGCACCGGGATACCAGCCTTGAATTATACCGTCAAGGTTTTCATCCTCCCAGTTTAATGTCATCGCACTTCCCGTCATATTTACAAGAATAACCGGCTTTCCGCTCTCCTTTGCTATTTTTAAAATGTCCGTCTGTATGCCCGGCAGATGAAGATATGGCTTATCGCCCATGCCGTAATCACTTCCCGTATCTCCTTCCTCTCCCTCAAGAGTGCCGTCAAGTCCCATTACTGCAATAACAACATCACTTTCACTGCATATTTCTTTTATCTCTGCAATTCTGTCATTTTTAAATGCCATAGGATTAATCTGATCCCTGAATAAGTGACACCCCTCCGAGTACAGTACTCTCACATCTTCCCCAACATAATCCTGTATACCCTCCAGAACTGTTATGTATCTTGACGCCGTACCCTCGTAATTGCCGTCAAGTGACCTTCTGTTATCTGCATTCGGCCCTATTACTGCTATTGTTTTTAATTTGTTTTTATCAAGTGGCAGTATGTTATCTTTATTTTTAAGTAACACAATACATTTTTCCGCCACCTTTTCATTTAGCTTTTTCATTTCATCAGAATCAACAACAGAATATGGTATATCATTATACGGATTATCATCTGCATCACCCAGTATACCTAATTTCATTCTGGTCATCAAAATACGCTCCAGTGCCTCATCTATTCTTTCAACGGTGACTTTATTTTCCTTTACCGCTTCGTAAAGATTATGATAAACAACACCCAGATTGAAATCACAGCCATTCATAAGTGCCATAGCCGCTGTGTCCACAGGATTGTCAGTAACCTTATGTCCGCCATGAAAATCCATCAGTGCCAGAAAATCCGATACCACCATTCCGTCGAATCCCCATTCATCCCTGAGTATCTTTATTAAAAGTCTTTCGTTTCCACAGCATGGTATACCGTTAAAACGATTATATGCTCCCATTACTGCTTCCACCCCTGCTTCTTCTACGCAATCCTTAAATGCAGGAAGATATGTTTCCCTTAAATCCTGCTCACTTGCCTTAGCATCAAACATATGTCTCATTCCCTCAGGCCCGCTGTGTACGGCAAAATGCTTTGCACAGGCTGCTGTTTTTAAATATTTCTCATTGTTCCCCTGCATACCCTTTATATATGCAACGCCTAATCTTCCCGTAAGATACGGGTCTTCTCCATATGTTTCATGGCCTCTGCCCCAGCGGGGGTCCCTGAAAATATTTACATTTGGTGCATAAAAGGTAAGCCCCTTATATATGCCCTTGTCTCCATATTTGTGCTGTATATTATATTTTGCTCTTGCCTCTGTAGATATGGCATCTCCCACCGTTTCGACCATTTCCTCATCAAATGACGCAGCAAGTGCAATGGCCTGTGGAAATACAGTAGCAATGCCGGCCCTTGCCACACCATGAAGTGATTCATTCCACCAGTTGTACTCATCAATTCCAAGTCTTTCCACAGCCTTTGCTTCATGTACCATCTGTGAAACCTTTTCCTCCAGTGTCATTTTCGATATTATTTCCTTTACCTTTTCCTTCATTTAAAGCATCTCCTTATATAACAATTTAATAAACAATTTGATTTTTACCTCTTAACATTTATCTTTTTAATCTTCTTAAGACTTTTAAAAGCTATGTACAAAATGTCAAAAGTTCTTTATGTTATTATAATAAGCTTTAATATCCAAATAAGCTTATCAGATTTTGCTGTTTTTTAATTGTTTTTTGCTATAAAGGATGGTAAAATATTATTATTAATTTATGTTTTACTGCTTTTTAAATGTACGGAAAGGATAAGAAAGCCTATGGATAATCAACAAGGCATTATGAATATGCCTGTTCACGAAAATGTTGCTTTTCGTGAAAACTCTACTGTTCTGATTTGGAGAAATGGGCAAAATCTGAGCTATGAACTACACTGGCATACTGCCATGGAGGTAATTATTCCTATGGAAAACAGCTATGACGTTTCTGTCTGTTCAAAGGATTTCCACCTTCTTCCAAAGGAAATACTTATTATTCCTCCCGGTGAAATTCATTCCCTCCATGCTCCCGATACAGGACTCAGATATATTTATCTTATAGATATTTCATTTTTTAATAAAATTAAAAACTTTATTTCAATTCAGACACTTATGGCACAGCCTGTTTATATTACACGGGAAAGCCATCCGAAAATATATAAAAATATCCTTAACCAGTTTTTAGAAATTGAGAATGAATATTATGATGATAAGGAATACTCTGAAATAACCATTTACTCAATTCTTCTAAAAATTTTTGCCGAGTTGGGATATAACAGATACAATAACAGCGAACTGTTTCCTAATGCACGTAATTACAAGAAAAAGGAATATATACAAAAACTTAATATTGTTTTGGATTTTATTGATTTAAATTATACGGAGGATTTAAGCTTAGATGCCTTAGCTGATATGGTGGGCTTTAGCAAATACCACTTTTCCAGACTGTTTACGGAATATACAGGACACAGCTTCTGCGACTATATAAACTTAAGAAGAATAAAAGCTGCCGAAAGTCTGCTTACCAACGATGACCTGTCGATTACGGAAATCGCAATGCAGTCAGGCTTTTCAAGCATTGCTACCTTCAACAGGCTTTTTAAGAGCTTCAAAGGGTGCAGTCCAAGCGAATTCAGAAATCTTAATAAGCATATGTAAAAAGGCTTCTAAGAAAACCTTCCCTAGTAATTTAAAAATCCAGTATATCTGCGGTTTTAAGCCGGGCTGCTATGGTGAGGATAGGGGCAGGCGGTTA
>CAMENQ010000059.1 GCA_945928585.1 uncultured Roseburia sp.
TGCTACTATAACTTTTTTTCTTATCATAATTATTCTCCATTCCTGCGTATCCTCACGCATATTTTATTATACTCAAGCCTTAATCACTGTAAAGGCGTTGTGTTTTCCTCTTCCGGAACCGTTGTTTCCTCCGTGGTGGTTTCTGTTGGAGTAGTTTTTTCCTCAGTTCTTTCTTCTGTCGGTGATGTACTTGTTTCCGGTACCGTAGTAGTAGTGGAAGCAGTAGTGTTGTCCGTTTCCGGCTCTCTGCTGCTTTTTTCCGTCAGAACCACCGTGACGTACGCACTCTGAGTCTGGCTTACATCCTCCGGTAAAATAACATTTACCTTTACACTGTTTTCTCCCATTAATGCGGAGCTTAAATCTACATATGGTGCAAGCTTTTCATCATCTAAAGCATCTATATCAGACTGTCTGCCTGATAATGTTATGGATAAATTTCCGGAATTATTTATTGAAGCCTCATAGCCGTCAGGTATATTCTTTATGCCTATGTCACCTGTCCGTATGGATATGGACTTTGTTACTATACTCTCTGTTTTTGCCGTTATGGTGAATATATTGTTTTCACCATACACCATAACTCCTTCAGGAAGAAGTTTATTTAAATCAATTTCAATTTTCTGTTTTTCACTTGTCAGTACAGTCATTTCCTCCGGTATAACTATTTTGTTTATTTCATCAAGCTTTTCCTTTAGTCCTATTATATCTGCTTTTTCCGCAGACGCCTCATATTCTGTCATAATAATGCCGTCTCCCATATTGTTTGCAACATTATAATCTATGTCAACCGTCTTTTTATAGTATACCACACCATCAACTACTATATTTGCTTTAGATATAGTCATATGATTAACTTTTGTATCAAGCATCCTGTTACTGTAGTCGTAGGCAACTGCACCACAGATATAACTGAAATTTTCCGTTTCTTCTCCTGAAAGATTTAAAAGAAGTGATACCTTTCGTATCTGCTCATGAACTGCCTCCGGTGCTTTTATGACTACAGTGTTTTCCTCCGGTACAGTATTATAAAGCACATATCCATCCTGAACCTTTCCGCTTGTCTGCACTCCCACCTCATAATCCTTTTCAACAAGAGCCACCACTGATAACCTCATTGCATTGTCACTCTTCTCAGATATAGTAATCTTACTTTCATATCTTGTGTTATTTATGGATATATTTATAGGCACAGCATTTGTCTTGGATAAATCCTTAAAATCAGCTGTGGCAGTAAAGTCATCCTTATTCAGGGAATCTACAATAGTTCTCGGGCCTGTAACCTTTATGGTAACAGTGTCTCCTGATAACACATCATATGCCTCTTCATTTCCTGTAATTGCATTCTCATTTAAAATATGAACAGGAATGTTTTTTATGGTGGTGGTTACCTGAGGATCTTCAATATTTATAACGAGAAGCCACATTGCTATTGCAATAATGACAGAAAGTACTTTAAGCACCACATTATTGCACAGCATATCTTTAATTGTTTTCCAGCTTATCTTCATTTCCTACCTCCTGCAAGTTCCCTTTACTGTTTCTTAACCTTCCACAGTCTGAATTTTTTAACATCCACCTGCTTATTCTGTATCTTGATGAGGTGTGCTCTAAGCTTTTCTCCATCTATGTTTCTTATTATTTTTCCACCAATGGCCACAGATACTGCTCCTGTTTCCTCCGACACGATAATCGTAAAGGAATCTGTCACCTCACTTACACCTACTGCTGCCCTGTGTCTTGTTCCAAGCTCCTTGCTTATGTCTCTGTTGTCAGACAATGGCAGATAACATGTAGCAGAAACTACTCTGTCTCCTCTTACTATGACAGCTCCGTCATGAAGAGGTGTATTATGTTCAAAAATGTTTATTAAAAGCTGGCTTGTAAGAATACCATCTATAGGTATACCTGTATTTTCAAACTCTGCAAGAGTTACCTCCTGCTCTATGACAATAAGTGCTCCTGTCTTTGTCTTTCCAAGCTCATATGCTGCCTTAACAAGCTCATTTACTGTTTTGTCGCTAAATCTTGCCGAGTCAGTACCTGTTTCATTAAACATTCCTGAAAAGAATTTTTTTCTTCCAAGCTGTTCCAGTGCCTTTCTAAGCTCCGGCTGAAAAATAACTACTATAGCAATAATACCTACGTTTATTATTCTTTCTACCAGCCATAATATTGTATTCAATCCAAAAAAGTATGACACCAGATAAAATACAAAAAATACTACTATTCCTTTAAACAATGCCCATGCCCGTGTTCTTTTTGTCCACACAAGAATTTCATAGAACAATATAGATAGTATTATTATCTCTATAATATCTGTTATTTGGATTTTTAATGGTATATATGTTCTAAAAAACTCCTGTATTCCCTCTAACATAAGGCTCTCCTTTTTATTATTTTTATTGTTTTATATTCAGCGGCTACTTTTTATTTATTGCTGCACCTGCTCCGGCATTTACATTTGCCTTTGTATGTGTTTTTGTAGTTGTCTTTACCTTTGTATGTGAGCCGGCATTTGTTTTAGTGCTTGTTTTTACCTTTCTTGCATTTATGCGTTTAACATTGACCTCCGGTGAAGTCACTTTGATTTTTGGAACAGCTTTCACATAATAGTAAAAGTCGTCATCTTCAAACTGTGTATATTCCGTTTTGGAATAGTCCACCGAGTGAATAAAAAATCTTATCCCAAGTGCCAGAATTACGCTGATAATTCCTCCTGCTATTATGGAAACAACAGAAACTATCTCATTTAAGTCAAATGCAAGTGCTCCTATAAGCATAACAACCATACAGAGAACTCCGCCTGAAATCACTGCTATAATCCATGAATAATCTACTGACAGTCTTTTCACAAAATATACTACTGCCACTACAAGTGCAAATGCTATTATTGTAAGATATAAACCCTGTGATTTAAAAACCTCAGTGGCTATTTTTGTCATCTGCCCCATACCATCCGTAGCTGCTGCCGTAGCAATTATGTCAAGATTTGTTCCTACATAATTTAGTATAAAGAAAAGAATAACACCAAATGATACCGAAATAATGGAAAATGGTGTGCATACCATTCCTACTACTATAGGAACAACATATGGTATTTTAATAAAAAACAGCATTGGTACAAGTATAAGTACTGCCCCGTCCTTCGGCGTAAACCTGAAAAACAGCATATACATAATCAGCATAATAAGGAACACCATAGCTCCTATTTCTATGGACAAAGCTGACATATGTGCCACTATGACAAGTGCAAGCACAACAGTCATAAGCTTCACAGATAAAAATGCTCCCAAAAGACTTATAATGACTACTACAGCCGGATTTTCCAAAAGTCCTCTGGCTCCTATATTAGCATTTATGATAATCATAGCAGCAAGCATTGTAACAAAATGCAGCACTGGCTTTATGTATGTGCCATATGCTCCATATATTTTTCTCATCTGCTCCCTAATCGTCAATAATTTTGTCATCATTTATTCCTCCAAACTCCGCCATATCAGCTTTTTCCAAATTTTCCATATCAAAACTGTCATCAAAAAAGCTGTTTGTGTTTTCCTCCTTTTTATATATCATATGCAATTCCTTTAATTCTCCATTATATTGATTTAAATTTCCCCTTGATTTCTTAAATCTGTAGGATTCTATAAAATATGTAGCTGTCATATTAACCACAAACAAAATAATATAAGCTATCAGTATATTTCTTCCAATAGCCGGTAAATCCATATTTACAAGCTCTGATAAAAGCTTTTCCACATTTATTAGAACTATGACTGCAAGCAAAATAATATATCCCAGTGACATAACAATGGCCGAGTTAATCATCTTTAATGCAAGATAATCTGTTCTATAATATTTGCTAAGGGGGAAATCCTTTTTGCCCTCTTTCTGCTCATATAAGGCAAGCTTAGTCATAAGCCTTATCTTTTCTTCATTAAGCATAAATATTCTTTCCTTTCGCATAATTATATGTATTATAGCACAAAGCGTCATTGTATATCAATATGCATTTTTGCCAAAACAATATTTTGCTTACCATTTGGTACTTATAAAGTTTTAGGAATAAACTGATACAGCTTATATTATATCATTTTCATACAAAGAACTTCTTCCAGTGTTTCCACTAATCTCGGTATTTCAATCGGCTTGAGTATAAATCCGTTCATGCCGGCATCAAACGCTGCTTTCCTGTCCTCCTCAAAGGCATTTGCCGTCATGGCAATAATCGGAATTCCTGCTTTCGTTTTATCTTCCAATCTGCGAATCTGTCTTGTAGCTTCATAACCGTCCATATGCGGCATCTGAACATCCATCAGTACCAGGTCGTATTGTCCCTGCATTGCGTTTTTCATCTTTTCCACGGCAACTGTTCCATCTTCCGCCACATCCACAGCAAAGCCTGCTCCTTTAAGGATTTCAACGGCAACCTCCTGATTCAGCTCATTATCCTCAACTAAAAGAATCTTCTTTCCTCCAAAATCAATCTTCTTTTCTTCAGTTTCTGCCACATGTGTCCGTCTTGTTAATGCCTCCCGCAAATCAGACATAAACAGAGGTTTTGATACAAACGCCGTAACCCCCGCCTGTCTGGCTTCTGCTTCAATATCAGTCCAGTCATATGCCGTCAAAATAATAATCGATGCACTGTCTCCTGTGACTTTTCGGATTCGGCGGACAGTTTCAATACCGTTCATATCAGGCATAAGCCAGTCAATAATATATGCTTTAAATTCGTCTCCCTGTTCAAAGGCTTCCTTTGCCCTGATTACAGATTCTTTTCCGGTGGTTGTCCAGTCAGGGCGCATTCCTATCTCCCGTAACATTTTGCTTACGCTTATACACGTATCTGCATTATCATCAACTACAAGTGCACGATAATTTTTAAGTTCAGGGATAGGTTCAAACGTAAGCTGTGTTCCTGCAATCTTACATCTAAGTCCCACAATAAATTCGCTGCCTTGTCCTTCCTCACTTATTACCTCAATGGTACCGCCAAGCATATCTACAATATTCTTTGTTATTGCCATTCCCAGTCCGGTTCCCGGAATACCGCTGGCCGTACTTGACTGTTCACGGGTAAATGCTTCAAAAATATGCTTCTGAAATTCTTTACTCATTCCTATTCCACTATCTTTTATCCTAAATTCAAAGCTTGCATATCCTTCAGTTGAACATAGTTTTTCCTGAACAGTGATGCTGATGATTCCTCCAACCGGTGTGAACTTAATGGCATTTGAGATAATGTTCAAAAGAACCTGATTAAGTCTCAGCTTATCAGTAACAATGTTTTCTGTCATAATATCCTGTGTATTGATGAACAGTTCCTGCTGCTTTGCTGTTATATTCGGCTGAACAATAACACGAAGATCATGGAATATATCCGGTAAATACACCTCTTTCTCTTCAATAACCATCTTACCACTTTCAATGCGGCTCATATCCAGCACATCATTTATAAGACTAAGCAGATGGCTGCTTGAAACAGATATTTTTTCAAGATAATCCTTTACGGCCTGTTTATTATCAATATGTGCAGTTGCCAAAGCGGTAAATCCAATAATGGCATTCATAGGAGTACGTATGTCATGTGACATATTATTCAAAAATGTAGTTTTTGCTGCATTGGCACGTTCCGCTGATACTAATGCCATTTTAAGGTCTTCATGACTCTTTTGAAGTTCCTCATTAAGAATTGCCATATTCTCTTCTGCTTTCCTTGCTTTCCTTAATAATATAAGAATAATCAAAAGAATCATTGCAAATACAAAACACATTACCATAGTCACCGCGATTGCATTATCTTTTATAAAATCTTTCCAGGTGATTTTTTGAACAGGGTTTGCATATGATGTAAGTTCACCGCTCATAAGAGACTCAGGCACAGCTGTAATTGTTTTATTTATAACAGACATAAGTACAGTGTCATTTCTTCTTGTAGCAAATGACATCTCTTCGCCTTTTGACAAATAAACACAATAAAAAGACTCAACATCATAATAATTATTTAAACGATAAGCACTTGTTACTAAACAATCCGCCTTTCCTGTTTTAACAAGTTTCTCACAATCTTCAGAACTTTCGCAATCTATAATCTCCCATTCGGGATAGTTTTCAGACAAATACAACTTCAAACCTATATTATTCTCAATGACCGCAACGGAATGCTCTTCTGATTCATCAAAAAAATTATCTGCAGTCACTGCAACCATAGGAGTTGTCAATAACTTATCAGACAGTAAAATTTCATTTTCTTCTCCATAAAAAAGATTTCTGTTCATAGGAAAAATCATATCAACTTCACCATTTTTCAAAGCCTCAATTTCCTGAACAGCATTTTCAAAAGGAACCTCTTCAAATTCAAGTTTCCCATTTTCCAGACAGTTTTTGGCAAAGTCTATATACTCACCAATTGCACCAACCACTTTTCCTGTCTCAGAGTCAGTATCGCTTAGCGCAAGATTATTTTCCAAATAGGCAATTCTTATTGGGCCATGTTCTTCCAGCCACTTTATTTCATCATCAGAAAGAACGGTTGTTGCTTCAACAATATATTTCTGATAAAGTTTTTCATCTAAAAAAGGATTTATATCACTTAATTTATCCATTGCAATATCAAGTTCGTTTTTTAAATCAGTCCGCTCTTTGTTCAGTGCAAAATAAATATCAGACTCTCCTAAATATACAATTTCAGACAGTGATTTTATATAACTTTCTGTTGCTTCTGAAGAAACAATAAAATCCAGTTCACCTGATTCAATCATTGTTACAATATCCGAAAAGTTTTCCACCAAAACTACCTCAGCGTTAATATTGTTTTGCTCTGCCCATTCCATATATATATCAACCATGCTGCTGTTCTGAATAATGCCGATTTTTTTGCCATCCATAACATTTAGATCAGATAATGATATATCAAATTTCGACAAGTCAGCGTATATGTAATATCTCTCGTCACCCATAGCATATGATGAGAAAAGCATATCTTCTCCCCTGCCCTGTTTGTGTGAAACGTCTGACAATAAATCAATTTCTCCATTTTTCAGCATCTGTAGAAGTTCACTCCACTCACCGGTAACGTACTCATATTTCCATCCTGTGTATGATGCTATAGCCTGCTGATAATCATATGCATATCCGCTTCGTTCCCCATTTTCTCCTGTGATATTGAAAGGACTTTCATACCAGCCCACACGTACAACCTTTTGTTCGTCTTCCTCCTGTGCTGCTGCCGTTTCAGGTTTAAAAACGGCAAATATCATAACAAGGCATAATATCTGTAAAAAGATTCTTCTTATTGTTGCTGCATTTTTACTATACATTGGTTCTACCTCTTTTCTGTATATGTATATTCTCTTAAACTTTTTTTGGAATTCTTCTGAAAGCCATAGGTATCAAGACAGCATCCTCTCAACATCTTTTATATGCCTTCTCTGCCACCTCCCATTTACAAACTTCTTCCACACATTCATAGATATGCATTGAAATGATTGGCTTCTCCAGTGTTTGAATTTCATTCATTTTTGACATTTCCACTTCCAGCGATTCTTATTCATTATACTTTCGATTTAGCCAAAATTCAACATATTTTTTATTATACGGAAAATCCCTGTAACAGTTCAGCCTTGCTGTCTGCACCACAGACAGCAAGGCTGAACTATTACAAAACCCTGACACTTAACACACTTTTACAAGTATCCAATATCCGTCAGCAATCATATAATACATAATGCGATTTCCAGGTACATATTCCTTTGCATTCATATAATAATCATATGCTTCTTCATAACTGCACTTTGCATAGCCTACATAACCTATATCATTCTCCCTTTCACCTGTGTATTTTTTTACCTGCTCCATCATTTCTTCATTGTTTCTGCAAAATGGAATCTGATTTTTTTCTATTTCATCATGCCAGTTTACAATCTCAACCTCAAACATATAACAGCAGCTGTAGTCTCTTTTCTCTATACTTCCATCATCCATAAGTTCATTCATACAATTATAGATTCCATTTAAGGATTTGTACCGTACAAAGGTTTCATGGGCCGGTTGTTTCGAAAGTGCAAATGCACCTGTTTCCGGTCCCTCCGCAGCAATTATCCTGTCCGGATAAAAATAAGAGTACTGTTTATTGTAATTCACCATATATGGACCTGCTGCATAGGTGTCACTCCACTCATGCCACGAAAACACCTCATCCTTCTGATCCCATTTAAGTATGAACAATGCACTTTTTACTCCATCCTTATATGCTGTATCTACCGCCTTATCAAATCCTTCTCTGTCTGTAAATATGTACATTTTTTCTGTTGTATAGAAGAGTGAAACTTCTACCGGAGCATATTTACATTCTGACTCCACATAATAGTAATAATTTAAGTCCCAGTATACATTTTTTCCGGTCTTTTTCGAGATTTTCTCAAAGTCTGCCATTTCAATTGTGGTAGCTAAAATTCTGTCTCTGGCATAATATGTAGTTCCTTTATTTTCAACCAGTTCAAATTTGTCTTCTACACCACGTCCAAAGGATTCATCTAATACATTAATATGCATCGTAAAGTTGTTATTTCCGGTCTTCACTGCCTCCTCCAATATGGCATAAAACTCATCCAGATTCTCTGCCACAGGACCCTGGTTTCTTGCCCAGTCACCATTGTCACAGTAATATGTACCATCTGAAAATCTGCGATATGTCTTCCCAAAAAGCATCATTGTGTCTTTGCCAATCCCTGATGCGAGCACTTCTCCGGTAACCGTAATCCATGTGTCATCTGCCGGACTTCCTGATGTATTGCTACTGCCGCCTGACTGACTTCCTGTCTGATTTTGTGACTGCTGTGCCGTTGTCTGACTTTCTGTATTCTGCCGGTCTGTAGGATTGACTGATGATTGTGTAGCTGCCTTCGTCTCAGTTTTCTGCACGTTTGTACGATTGCCCGATGACTGTGCAGCCTGTGTTTCTGTTTTCTGTGTTTCTGTTTTCGGTGTGCCTGTTGTCTGTGTTTCTGTGCTGTCATCTGATGACTGTTCTGTTGTCTGAGATTCCGTTTCCTGTGTTTCTGTACGATTTTCTGACGCATTACTTCCTATAATGTCATTTACCTTCTCATCGCTTACTTTCTCATTTTTGTCTGTACTCTTTTCAACTGTTTTTGCAGATGTTGTTGTCGGTTTTACCTCCTCAGATTTCTGTCCGCCACAGCCTGCAAGGATAACGAATATATTTAAAATTACTGCCAACCATATTTTCTTATTTTTCATATAATTCACCTACTTTCCTGTAACTGTAAGAATGATAACATATGTTGATTCCAAACAATAATCTCTGTCAAAACTCCACATCACCGGATCTGCCTGGTTTCCATGTCCTGAAATATTATATTTTGATGACATATGCTTTTGTAATGCATTACCTATTGCAAGTTCATTATCACCTGATAAACCAGTGTAATAGACTATTTCATATTCTCCGGGCACTCCGGCATTATACAATTCATCAATCCTTGCAAGTACCTGTTCAGCAGATATGAATACTTCGTCATGATAATCAAAACACATACTGATATGATATGTTTCATTTCCCTCAAGACATTGTTTATTCATCCACTGCAATGCCTTAACTGCAATTGATTTAACAAATGTTTCTGAATAATCACCACTTCCTAACAAAACCGGGTCAAAATAAATATTTAATGTTCTGACTGCATTTTTTCCTGCCGAATACTCTTTTATCACACTTTCAAACTCATCATGGCTTGATATATATTTAATAACTTCCTCTTCATCTTCTTCGTCTGCACTACCGTCAAATACGACAAAATCTGCATATGCACATCCGTTTGGGAAATGAGTAGTTTTTCCATTATCTTCATAAATCATATTGAACTTGTACGATACTTCTTTATGTGTGGCGTTATATACTCTTATGTAATCATACATATTGTTAAAATAATCAAAATCTGCGCTATGGTATTCCATTGCAACCTTGCCGGTATATTTGCCACTGTTAATCCAATTTATTAT
>CAMENQ010000060.1 GCA_945928585.1 uncultured Roseburia sp.
CCACGTGCTGACCGGCTCAAAAACAAATGCAAAGTGCGGACTGTAATTGTTATTATGAAATGTCTTTCCTGCAGTATTTTTGAAAAGCTGCTACTATACCTATTATTGCAAAGATAATTCCAACCGCTAAATATCCCATATTTATTGCACCTTCTGAGATAATATCGGAACCTTCCGTATATCCAAATGGTGTTATGTATTTTAAAAATTTTACGTTTTCTGTAAGATTAGCTATGATATTAAGGAAATAAAATACTGCTGCTATTCCCATTCCTATTCCGAAACCTCCACGGTTTAGGAATGCTGATATTCCAAAGGTAATGACAGCTATCTCAAGCTGCATTATGAAGTATGCAAGAAATAAAAGTGCCAGTGTTTTTGTATCTGTCTTTTCACCTATTGCCAGAATGGATATTGATGTTACAATGATGGAAACTAAATTCAGTATAATAATCTGAGTTACCACTGCACATAGTTTTTCAAATACAATTCTCCTTCTTGATATAGGATGTGTCAGTAAAAATTCTGCTGTTTTTTCCTTTTCTTCCTTTGCCAGTGCCAAAATGCCTAAAATCGCCGCAAAGAATGCGCCTCCAAGTCCGAGGACGTTTCCACATTCTACACCGAAAAAGCCAACAAACTCACCAAAATTAATCTGGTCCATTCCAAATGCCTGTGAAAAGCTTCCCATATCTGCAAACATTTTGCTGATGTCTCCCATTTGGGATGACATTTCAGGATAAATAAGAATGCATACGCCTAACATAAAGGAAATGGCTGCAGTCCAGATAATAAGAGAAATTTTTCCTCTTTTTAATTCATGTTTAAATATTGCCATATTATTTTTCCTCCTTTGTATAGTAATGCATAAATACTTCCTCTAGTCCCGGTTCTGCTATTGTAATGTCTGTAATAGGAAGTTCTGACAGTTTTTTTAATAATATGTCCGGCTTTCCACTGTAAAGAAAGCTTACGGTATTGTCTCCGGATTTTACATCCCTTATATTTTCAATACCGGAAAGCTGGTTAATTCCCTGCAGTGTTACACGTTTTGCTCCCGTATGCCCCAGTTTTTCCACGCTGTCAGATACCAGAAGTTTTCCTTCTCTAATAACTGCCGCATGCTTACAGTATCTTTGCACTTCAGAAAGAATATGTGAAGATAGAAATACTGTGGCTCCTTCCTCATTTCTTTCTTTTAAGACAGAATAAAATTCAAGCTGCATAAGAGGGTCTAACCCGCTTGTGGGTTCATCTAATATATACAGCTTTGGTTTATGCTGCATCGCGCAGACAATTCCTACTTTTTTGCGATTTCCCAAAGATAGCTCTTCTATTTTCTTTGAGGTGTCAAGCTCCAGCCTGTCACACAGCTTCTTTGCTTCCTCACCGCAGTCCTTTTTTCTTAAGTCAGCAGAAAGCTTTATAACATCCCTTACACGCATACCGTTATAAAACATTGTCTCTGACGGAAGATAGCCTATTTCATTAAGTATTTCCGTTTTATTTTTTGTAATATCCTGTCCTAAAACCTCAGCAGTTCCTCCGGTTGCGGAAATCAGTCCTAAAAGTATACGGATTGTTGTACTTTTTCCTGCACCATTAGGACCAATAAATCCAAAAAAGTCACCTTCCTCCACAGAGAGACTAATGTCAATAATTCCTCGCGATTTGCCATAAAACTTATTTAATTTGTTTGTTTTTATTGCTTCCATAAATTCTCCCTTCATTTACATTTAAATATATTAATAAAATTATACAGGTGTCGCGCCGGGAAAAGTTGATACAACACCGAAGTGCCTTACGGTTATATGATAATTCTAACGCATCGGAGACTGTAAGTGATTTTATAAATATAAAACAGCTATACACTAAGCTTCGGTCAAAACTTTGACAGTTGACCTACGCTAAGTGTATAGCTGTTTTATATTGATAAATCACTAACAGCCCCTCCAGCGTTAGAATTATCATATAACCGTAAGACACTTCGGTGCTGTATCAACTTTTCCCGGCACGACACCCATATAATTTTATTAAGATGTCTGTGTCACAGTTCCTGCCTGTTTTTTGTAATCATCATACAGTTCATACATCTTGTCATATGTCTTATAGCTGATTTCAGGAAGCTTACCTCCCCAAAGATTTTCTGCCTGTTCAAATCCCTTCTTAAAGGCATCCATCATTTTTTCCATTTTTTTATCATCATCTCCGGCATATGCCTTGGCAAATTCAAACATTCTCTCTGCAGTTTTATTTACGCCCCATTCGCCGTCCTCTGAAACTGCTTCCTTTGCTTCCTCTGCTGTCTTTTCATCAACAGTATAATCACCCTTGGCTAAAAGCTTCCATATATCTTCTGAATTTTTAAATGCAAAGCCCTGCTTATTCAGCATATCCGTAACCATACTCTTAAAGCTGTCTATTCTTGACTGACTGTCTGCTTTAAGCTGCTCTATAAGTGCTGCCCTTTCGCTTTCAGTCATGGAAGGCTTGTATGTAACACCTTTGCTTTCCTCACTGCTTTTTGTTGATGTATCCTCTGTCTTCTTTGTATAATTTTTTCCCTGCGCACAAGCATTTGTTCCATATGCTGCATCAGCTCCGTATGAAGAAGCTGTGTTTGTTACTCCATTTACACTCATTTTTTCCTCCATTCTGCCGCCATCCGTTGCGGCCAGTGCGAGAGCATATCTTTATAATATGCCTTTATTTTAAAAACCTTCCGTGGTTTTTGCAGACACAGGTCTTAATAAAACCTGCACTGCTGTTTCATTATATTTATCGGAATCTTATATTATTTTCTAAAGCAATATTTAATATTTTACTATTTTATATTTTCCAAAATGGTTATCTGCTGTTTTTCTATATGATTTAATATAGCTTTCTTTCCATTTATATTGTCTCTGTTTTTTAATGCGTCTATTATTCCTCTATGTTCAATGACAAGATTGTCTCTCGTCTGCTTGTCCTTTATATATTCAAGCCTGTAACGATACATCTGTTCCCTTAGATTATTTAATATCTGTATAAGTCTCTTATTTCCTGTTGACTTATATATTGTTTCGTGAAATTCCACATCCATTGTGGCAATCTCTGTTATGTCATTCTTTTTTACTGCTGTCTTAAACCTTACCAGATTATCCTCCAACTCTGCAATAATGTCATCTGTTATATTCTGACACGATAAGTCAATGGCAAGCTCCTCCAATACTCTTCTTACTTCAAGTACGTCTGTCAGGTCTTCTTCTGTTATTCTTGCAACCTCCGCACTCTTTCGCGGTGTCATCACAACAAGTCCTTCAAGCTCAAGCTTTCTTATAGCTTCTCTTATAGGGGTTCTGCTTACACCAAGCTTTTCCGCAAGCTTGATTTCCATAAGCCTTTCGCCTGGTTCAAGTTCTCCCTTTAAAATAGCATTTCTGAGAGTATTGAATACCACATCGCGCAGTGGAAGAAATTCATCATTTTTCAAGCTAATATCTTTCATCACCGTTTCCTCCGTCAGTTATATATACCTGCCTGCAGCTTGGATGTCCTTTTAATGCCATATATGCGTTTTTAGCTATATCTACATCATTAAATATACCAAATACAGTAGGTCCGCTTCCGCTCATCATAGAGTTTAATGCTCCCATATTAAGCATCAAGTGCTTTATCTCACCGATAACAGGATACTCAGGAATAGTTACATCCTCCAGAACATTTCCCATTTTCATCGCCATAGATACTATATCCCTGTCATTGATGGCACTTATTATACCATCTATGTCAGGATGCTTTTGTATCTCATCCGCTTTCAGATTTCCATATACTACTCTTGTGGATACACTTATGGCCGGCTTTGCCAGTACTATATAGCAATTTGGCATAGGAGGGAGAGTGGTGAGTATCTCACCAATGCCCTCTGCCAATGCTGTGCCTCCTGATATGCAGTAAGGAATATCAGCCCCAAGTGTTACGCCTCTTTCCTTAAGCTGAATATCAGTAAGACCTAAAGAAAACATTTTGTTTATACCCTTTAAAACCGCTGCCGCATCGGAGCTTCCTCCTGCCATGCCTGCCGCTACGGGTATCATCTTTCGTATTTTAATGTGTATGCTTTCCTGAATGTTAAATTCATCCATAAGCAGTTCTGCCGCCTTGTACGCCAGATTATTCTCATTTGCCGGAAGATATTTGAGATTTGTCTCTATTCCTATATGGCGAAATCCCGTAATACTGCCTATACGCTGTATTTCTATTCCGTCATACAGTCCCACCTGCTGCATAATCATACGCACTTCATGGTATCCATCTTCTCTTTTTCTTATTACATCCAGTCCTAAATTTATCTTACCATGCGCTCTGGTTCTGACAAAATCTAAATATCTCATATTTCTTCTCCTCTTGTACCCCAATATAATAAGCCGTTTAAGCTGTTCTTCCAAGTAACTCTAAAATTTTTCAGCTACCTGCTGTTCCTCATAAAGTGCTTTCTGATGTGCTATAAATCTATGTCGTCGTCATCTTCACTGCCCATAAATTCACGACCTGAAACACGTTTCTTTACACGTTCGGCCTCTACCATGTCTGAAATTAGATTTTTTACATTTTCAGAATCTTTAATTCTCTTAATATCAAATTCAGGTGTAGATTTGTCTGCCGAACATATATGTATGGTACCAAGTCCCCACAGTCTTTCGCCCAGACTTCTTTTTAATGTTACATCCATTATTCTGTACAAACGTGTTTCGTCTTCATTTGTACTTAGAAAACCTGTCTTTACCAAGAGTTTTTCATCTGTCAGCATATATCTTGTAAACGACCATGGGAGTCCAAATATTATACGCTTTCTGTCCTTCCATTTATATTGTATTTCATTTTTTTTTGACATTTTTTTGTCCTCTCAATCCTTTATTACTGACCTATCATGGCGAGTACCTTTTCTCCAAGCTCTGCTGATTTCTTAGCCGCATCTTCAATGCTTGTACCCTTTACGCCATAATAAATCTTAATTTTAGGCTCTGTACCTGAAGGTCTTACGCATACCCATGCTCCGTCAGGCAAATCATAATAAAGAACATTTGATGATGGAAGTCCTGTAGGAGTAACCTGTCCTGTGGCCATATCCTTAATGGTATCTGCCTTATAATCTCTTGCAGAAAGCACCTTGTAGTCTCCTATCATCTCAGGTGTATTTTCTCTAAGTCCGTTTAATATATCCTGTATCTTCTGTAAGCCTTCCTTACCCTTAAGAGTAATAGACTTAACATCATCCTTGTAATAACCATATCTTTCATACATATCTGTCATGGCATCCCAAAGTGTCTTTCCCTGTTTCTTGTAGTATGCTGCTGCTTCGCATAAAGCCATGGTAGCTACGATGGCATCCTTGTCTCTTGCGTGTGTACCGATAAGGCAGCCGTAGCTTTCCTCAAAACCGAAAAGGTATGTACCATTGTGATTGTTTTCAAAACCTAAAATCTGCTGTCCGATATACTTAAAGCCTGTAAGTACTTCTATAAGCTTTATTCCGTAATGCTTTGCTATGGCATCTGCAAGATTTGTGGTAACAATAGTCTTTATAAGGGCACCATCCTGTGGAAGTCCACTCTTTTCCTTTATCTGGCTTATTTCGTATTCTGCAAGAAGGCAGCCTGACATATTTCCTGTAAGTGTAATATACTCACCGCTCTTTGTATCCTTTACATATACGCCAAGTCTGTCTGCATCAGGGTCAGTAGCAAGAACTAAATCTGCATCCTTTTCCTTTGCAAGCTTTAAAGCAAGTTCAAATGCCTCTGCTGCCTCAGGATTTGGATAGCTGACTGTTGGGAAATCTCCGTCAGGAAGCTCCTGCTGCGGAACAACGTAAACATTTTCAAAACCAAGTTCCTTAAGCACTCTCCTTGCAGGAATATTTCCTGTACCATGAAGCGGTGTATATACAATCTTAATGTCCTTCTGCATTTCCTTTATAACTTCAGGATTCTTTACCTGCTTTTTAAGCTCTTCCATATATCTGTCATCTATGGCAGCTCCTATCACTTCATAAAGTCCTGCCTTAACAGCCTCATCCTTTGGCATAGTCTTAGCTGTGGCAAAATCTGTAATAGCCTTAACCTCTGCCATAATACCGCTGTCATGAGGCGGAGTAATCTGGGCACCGTCCTCCCAGTATACCTTATAGCCGTTATATTCCGGCGGATTGTGGCTTGCCGTAATATTTATACCTGCTATGCACTTAAGCTCTCTTACAGCAAATGAAAGCTCCGGTGTAGGTCTTAAAGATTCAAATACATATGCCTTTATGCCGTTTGCTGCAAGGCAAAGAGCTGCTTCGTCTGCAAATTCCGGTGACATTCTTCTTGAATCAAATGCAATGGCTACTCCCTGTGACTGCTTATCCTGTTTTAAAATATAATTTGCAAGGCCCTGTGTAGCGCGTCTTACAGTATAGATATTCATTCTGTTTACACCTGCGCCTATAACACCGCGGAGTCCTGCCGTACCAAATTCAAGTTCCGTATAAAATCTGTCCTCTATCTCCTTTTCATTTCCCTCGATAGCCTTTAACTCTTCCTTTGTCTGCTGGTCGAAATAAGGGTTTGAAAGCCACTCCCTGTAAAGTTCCATGTAACTCATATTTTTACCTCCTAAATTTAAATATTTATATGCTAAGACCTTTTTTGTAATTTAGGTCTGTTGCTATCTTTATTGTAGTCGTACGATGATGTTTTGTGTTTCCTTTCTTTAATTACTTCTACTCGTTTTCTTCCATCTCCGGAAGACTGATATTAACATCAGACTCATCATCTGAAAATTCTACATTATATACAACTGATTTATAGCCTGTCTGTCTTAAGAGTATGGTATGTTCTCCTGATTCCTTAGTTATGGTAAGAGGAATCGTTCCTTTAAATACACCATCTATGTAAACACTGGCTCCCTCAGGCTTGCTGATTGTAAGCTGATTGTTTCCTGTCTTTGAAGCTGTTGTATCAGTCTCAGCGGACGAATTCGTGGTAGTCTGTTCTGTGGAGCCTTCGGTGGTCTCTGCTGATGATGAACCTGTAGTACCCTCAGGATTTGACAAATCTACGGTTTTATTTGTATATATGGAGCTGATGGTAATAGTCTCCGTATAATCCGTATATCCGTCTGACGTTATATATAATTTGTGAGTACCATAGGATAAATCCACAATATCAGATATATCCGACTCCCTTCCGTCTATGAATACATTACAGCTTACTCCTGCCGGAAGTACCGTAAGCTTTAATGCTCCGTTTTTTTCTATTTGACCCTGAAATCCGCTAAGACTTACCGTAACTTCATCATCTCTGTTTACCTTCACGGTAGTAGTCCCGCCTTTTCCATCTTTGGCTGCCCATAGAGTATATTCTCCCTCCGGTGCTACTATAACCATATCCTCTGTAATGACTGTCATAATTTTTCCGCCAACATCTACCATACCGCCAATCATATTTGCAGTGTCTGTAAGCTTTATATATCCGTGACCGGTCTTTACAACTATGGAATATATCTGTTTTTCCTTTCCTCTTACTATAAGAGTATCAACTCCACTGATGCTTCGTATATCTATGGCCTTTTTGCCTGAATATATATATGTAGCGTCATCATACTGATACTTTTCACCGCCGATAGTCATAAGCTTTAAATCATAATCCAAATCCCATGCAGTTACATAATCATTTTCCCATATATCACTGCTTGCCTCTATGGCTATAAGCTTCTGAGTACCTGCCATGTAATATACATCAAAAATATCTCCTATCTCCAACTGGCTTATAAGGATTTCGCTGCCATATTTATTTTTGATGCTTGTACCGCCGGTGTAGTTTAATATGTATACTTTGCCCTTATTTCCAACACCCCGCACAGATAGCTGGGATTTCTCCGTATCTATAGCCGTAAGAATAACAGTGTCCTGAGTGTTATATCTTACATTTGCCTCTGTAGTAGTTTCAGCTTCCGTAGTAAGCTTCTCATTATTTATCTTATCTGATTTATCACGCTTTACACAGCCTGCCGTCATCAACAGGCATATGACTAAAACAAATAAGTTAAGCGAATGGGTAATATTATATTTATGTTTTTGCTTCATATATACTCCAATACTCTGTGGCTGCAAATTTGGATTTTGGTATGCTGCCATTTTCTCACTTTGTCAATATAGGTATATTGTATACCAAATACATAAAAAACACAAGAAAAAAAGGTGACAGATTCCGTATAGAAAAATGATATTCGAAGTTCATTGATTCAATATCACTTTAGTGATATAATAGTAACAAATGAATGGAGGTCCGTAAAATGGATAAACTGATTACTATATATCACGGTTCAGAAAAAATCGTGGAACATCCGACTTTTGGAGAAGGAAAAAAAAATAATGACTTTGGTCTTGGTTTTTACTGCACTGCAAGTAAGGAACTTGCAAAAGAATGGGCAGTATCTTCCCTGCGTGATGGATTTTCCAACCGATATACGCTGGATACTGAATACCTAAACATTTTAAATTTAAATAGTCCGGATTACACTATCCTTAACTGGATTGCTGTTTTGGTGGAACACCGTCTGTTTTCCATCAAAACTCCTGTGGCCAGACGGGCAAAGAGATATTTGATTGATAACTTCAGTGTCAATGTAAATGCTTTTGATTTGATTACAGGTTATCGTGCAGATGATTCTTATTTTGATTATGCAGAATCATTCCTTAACAATAGTATTTCAGTAGAGCAGCTTGCACGTGCTATGCAGCTTGGAAAGCTGAGCGAACAAATCGTTATTAAATCAAAGTTTGCCTTTTCCAATCTGAAATACGAAGGATTTGATGTCGCCGGGAAAGACCAATATTTTGTTCTCCGCAAAGCCAGAGATGATGAAGCTAATCAACTCTATCTGGAAATGCTTGAGGAAGAAAGTGACGGTCTGTATATTCAGGATATTATGAGAGGAGGCATTAAAAACGATGACCCGCGCATACCAAGAAATATATCTGAATAAGGCACAGTCGGTACTTGGTGATGCCTTTGATTACGCAGTCAATACCTGCGGTATTCCAGGGAACGATTTTGTGAAACTGTTTATTGCAAGTTCTATAAGTAAACGAATGGAAAATGGAGAACCTGCCTGTCTTACCGGAAAAAGCGGCATCGAAATTGTTATGGAAATTGTTTTAGAAACGAAAGGACAGGAACTTCAAGCAGAACCGTCGGAGCATTTCGGACGTTCCAAAGAATACTGGATTGGATGGACTGTTGCCTATTATCAATGGTATTCCGGCAGAAAGTACAGTGATATTTTCAAGGTTATCTCCTTTGATGATTTGCAGAAAATGTACTATACTCTCCACGAATCAGACATAACCAAGTTTACAGATATCGTAGATTCACGAATGAAGGAATTTTTTTCTGAAACCAATTTAAAACGTATCCGCACAGCCTATGGATTTACTCAGGCAGAGTTGGCAAAACGTTCCTGTGTCAGCCTTCGCTCTATTCAGATGTATGAACAACGAAACAAAAATATTAATAAAGCAAGTGCGGATACAATATATCGCCTTGCAAAGGTTCTTGGCTGTGCTATGGAGGACTTGATTGAAAAGTGACTACAATATAGGTGTTCTCTGTAGATAAACTAAACTAAATTTTGTTTTCTTATAACTGGACGCAGTCAGTTAAGTCTGTTATAATTAGGTATGTATTTTTATTGATGTATTTTATGGAATATGAAGCCTTGATGCTTTATATGTAAATTATAAATTACCTTCAATAGAAGTACCTGTTCATTTTCTACTTTATTATTGGTATACGGTCATAGGTAAAATATCAATTATGATTTTCAGTTTTAAATCACATTCTTATACAATTCTTTTAAGAATGCTTATCCTTAATCAAACATTCAATAACTAACAGGAGGATATTTTACATGACAGTAAACACAAAAAATAATAACGCAGATAACATAAAAACAGAAGACAAAT
>CAMENQ010000061.1 GCA_945928585.1 uncultured Roseburia sp.
CCCACATAATACAGTACTATTTTTCCTTTTATGTCATCATAAATACATCCTGCCAGCTTAACTCCATCAAGCATATTTACATTTACTTCAATTTCACCAAGTTCAATTCTGTGTCCCATATGCTTTATCTGGTAATCTTTTCTGGATACAAATACAAGTTCTCCGTATTCGTTGTATTTTCCAAGGTCACCTGTTCTGTAAATAAGCTCAGGATATGCTGTATTCAGAGGATTCTGAACATACACCTCATGTGTCTTTTCAAAATTGTTGTAATATCCAAGTGTTAAAGATGTTCCGCGAATACAGATTTCTCCTACTTCATCCTTTTCTGCACGCTGATTATTCTCATTCAGAAGAATTATCTCTGTATTTTTAAACGGTTTTCCGATAGGAATTACCTCATTAAGTTCAAATTCCCTGTTTACCTTGTAATAACAGCACATACCCGTTCCTTCCGTAGGACCGTAAAGATTAGTAAACTTAGCATTTGGAAGAACCGATTTCCATATATTGAACTGCTTTATTGGAAATACCTCACTTCCGAAAACAACCGTATGCAGATATTCAGGTTTAACCATATTGAAAGTACCAAATGCTGAAATCATCGTCAGAGCAGAGACAACCCAGCACACTGTATTTATCTGATGCTCATTTAAAAACTCTACAAGCTTAACAGGCATCATAAACAGATTTCTTGGAATTAAATATGTGGTAGCACCAAATTTCAGGGTAGGATATATTTCCTTAAGACACGCATCAAAATATAAAGGTGTCTGATTTCCAAAAACCGTGTTTTCATTAAACTCAAGCGTTTCAGAAAGCTGCTCAATATAATCAATAACCGACCTGTGACACGCAGCCACACCTTTCGGAATGCCTGTAGAACCTGATGTAAATACAATATATATGGCATCAGTATCTATGGCTTCGTCATATATCCTCTTAAGACTCTCCTCACAGACGGGAGTATTGCAAATATCATCATATAATACAATCTCTCCGTCATAATCAAAGGTTTCTGCAATGCTTTTTGTCTTTTCGTCACAGATAATAACCTGAGATTTTACATTTTCAAGAATAAGCTGTATTCTTCCTGAAGGCATTTCCTCATCAATAGGCACATAAAAATCTCCTGCAGTAATAACTCCGAAAAATGATGTCACTTCCTTTGGATGCTTATTCATAAATACTACGACCGGCTGCCTGTATATGTTTTTTTCTGCCAGAAAGGTTCCTATTGACCTGCTCTGGTCATATACCTGTCTGAAGGTCATTCCCTCTGTTTCATTAGCATATGCTATTTTATCCGGTTTTTCTTTTACAATGTTATTTAAATAATCTAATATATTATTCTGCATAATTTATCACTCCGTAATTAAATGATGATAGCCTGGCTTTAATGTTCCGCATAACATAACAGCCTGTCTTGCCAAGACTTCCATTACATCTAAAAATCCCTTTCCTATAGTATAATCCCTCTTAATCATAGACAACTCTGTACACCCTAACAGAATAACTTCTGCCCCGTCATCATAAAGTCCCTTTGAAGCCTGTTTAAAAAGTTCCATATCAACAGGAAGTCCTGCTTTTACATTATCATATATTATATGCATAATGTCCGTCTGTCCTGCTGAATCAGGAACAATACAATCAATGCCGTAATCAGCAAAAGTGTCCTGAAACAGTCTGCTTTTTATTGTTCCCTCTGTTGCCATTATTCCTGCACGGGAAATATTCTCTGATTTCAGATATTTTGCCGTCTCCTCTATGGCATTTATAATGGGACATTTAAGTTCTTCCTCAAGCTGTTTTTGAAAAAAATGTGCCGTAATACACGGAATAGCTATAACTTCTGCTCCCTGTGCCAGTATTTTTTTTCCGGTTTCAATTAACTGCTGCACAGGGCTTTCATTACTGATTCCTAATATAAATTTTGTCCGGTCCGGAATCTGTGGCTTACTGTAAAGCATAATTTCAATATGCTCCTGATCGATTTTAGCATCTGTCATCTCTACAATCAACCGTAAAAAATATGCTGAAGCCATAGGCCCCAATCCGCCTATAATACCAAGTCGTTTCATTTTAAACCTCCATCTGTTACTTTACTTCCGGATAACGGGAATGATCATAGTTGTGTGAGTTGTAATTTCTCTTTGAATACGCCATAAGCTGTTCCTCAGTCCAGAGAAATATATTTGGGCGCTCCGATATTCTTGGAGTCGTATCAAAATGATACCAGCCATGACCATCGCCTATATCAACAAGATTCCAGTAATGCAGAGTTGTTCCCGACGGTATTCTTTCTATGTCCATATTAGGTATGCCAGCCCTTGTCAAAAGTACTTTGGATGTACTTGCATATACAAAGCAGTCGCCGCGTTTATTTACCAATCCTTCATAAGCCGCCTTTACCCAGCTGTCCTTATCAGAACTGTCAACATAATACATACTGTTTTTTACATAATTAAAAATCGCCAGTGCCTTATCATACTGGGTCATATTGTCATTAATAATCTTTGAAAGCACGGCATCTGCAAGATTATTAACTTCTTCCTCGCTGTATATTAGTTCCTTTATTGTAAGCTGAACTGTAACAGATGTTGAATTACCTGCAGCATCCGTCGCAATATAAGTTACTGGATATGTTCCCGCGGCACCGGTATTTACAGCGCTTGTATCCACCGAAAGTGAAAGCCCTTCTGCACAGTTATCCTCTACTTTAACGTTTGCCTTATAAGAAATACTGTTTCCCAGATATGTGTTTATATCAGAAGCTCCTACAATTCTTGGAGGCTCCTTATCCTCCATAAGATTCAGCTTTGCCTCTTTTTTAGACTGATTTCCACCTTCATCAGAAGCCACAATTGTTATTGTCTGGGTTCCAATCATGGTAAATTCCGGTTCACTCTCATAAGAATATGTAATCTGCGTCAAATCATCAGCACCTGTCACAAATTCCGCCGGTTCTCTTCTTATATTGGCAAAAGCATTTATGTCACGCACATCAAACACCGGTGGCACAGTATCCACTATATTCATTTCAACATTATAGCTTTTCCCATTTGCTTCTACAACAACAGTATAACTGCCAAGCTTTGAAAAATCTATGGTACTCATATCTGTAATTATTTTTATATCACTGGTAGAGCCAAATGCTGAGCTGTCAGGCACACCACTGCCTACCTCAACATTAAGCTTTGTAACTACACTGTATATTGTAAATTCTGCCTCCTTTGTTGTTATATTTCCTCCTGCATCTTCCACGGAAATAACAACTTTCTGACTGTCTTCCAAATTATAATCCGGCTCATTTACAAACGAAACCTTTGTAGCTGTAACATCCTCAATGCTTTTTATAAAATCATAAGCTTCGCAGACATTGCCACGTTCAATAATAACCGGCCAAACCTCAACAACCGGAGCTACTGTATCCTCCACATAAAGGGTACAATCATGAACAAAAAAGCCTGTTTTAATTTTCAGATGATATTCTCCCGGAACGGTTGTGTCTATTTTTTCACTGTCATCAGTAAAATATGCATCCTCATCTTCTCTCTTTAAAAAATCACCTATGCTTACATTTACTCCTGCCTCAACATGGCACACATCATATACAAGGTTATTCTGATAAAGGAAAAATCCGGCTACTGCTCCAAGCAGTAAGGCGCACCCGCAGATAAGCAATACTATTCTTTTATTTATTTTATTTTTTGACCTCTTTCTCTTTTTCTTTCTTATTTTTTCTATTTTTTTATCCATAATTATACCTCCTGACTTACTTTTTCTTATGATGCCCTGTTATAATGAAAGGGAATACTGCTCACACAGCATTGTCACAGTCATAACAATAAGAAGGTAATCAATTTCATAAGCACCCATAAGCTTAAAGTCATCCTGAGCATACAGCTTTTTCATTTCATTGACATAATCCACATCAAATACTCCGTACTTTTTGATTATATCATCATCAAGAAAATTAATATCTGACGGTTTCTTAATCATGGCAGACATACCCGGAGCCTGAAATGGAAACTTTTTTCTCTTCAGTATCTCGTCAGGCACAATTCCTTCTCCTGCCTTTTTTAATATGTACTTTTCATTGACTCCCTTAAGCTTATATTTATCAGGTATTGTCACAACAAAGTCCAAAAGTTCTGCATCAAGAAACGGATGACGCCCCTCAACTGAATGTGAAAAGAACATTCTGTCTCCATGCTCACCAAGCAGATGGTCTGAAAGACGCAATTTGTAGTCAATATATGACCTTCTCTTCTGTGAGCTTAAATTTTCCAGACGCTTAACATTTACCGGTGATGAAGCAAATGCCGAAAAGTTATCTATCTCTCCCCGTACGTCTTTACTATATATTTTTGAGTGAATTCTGCGGATTTCGTGATGATTTCTTTCAAAGCGGAAATAGGGATCGCCCCACAGTCTTTCATTTATCTCGCATTCTTCTTTAGACATCTTGTCCTTTTGCATATTTCTAAACAAATCTACCATATATCCAACGTAGCCATAGAAGAATTCATCAGAACCCTGTCCTGTTAAAACAGCCTTTGCCGGTGACTCACTTACAAGGGCTGACAGCATATATGCAGCCACATCATAGCTTTCCTTTACTGCACTTTCTGCGTGATAAATTACACTTGAAAGCTTGTCCCAGATTTCCTTTTCAGTCACCTTAGTACAATAGTGTGTTGATTGTACGCACTCAGACACAATTTTCTGAAAGCGGCTTTCATCAAGGTCTCCCGAACCGACCTCTGCTGAAAAAGAATAATAACTGTTTAACAGATATTTTCCAATATAGCATGCAACTATAGAGCTGTCCAATCCGCCGGAGATATAAAAACCGATAGGCACATCAGCAATCAGCCTTCTGGAGATAGCTTTTTTCAGCAGTTCCCTCAGTTTCTCCACATAATATTCTTCTCCCTTGTCCTCTTCCTGTGGACTATATATCAAATCCCAGTATTCCAGATTTTTAATTTCCTGTTCAGGTTTAATAATAAGCATATGTCCTGCCTCCAAGGCAGATATGCCCTTAAAAAACGTAGTCGGTGATACAATTCCCGGGAAATTCATCAGCTGGTCAACAGCCTTAAGGTTCAGTTTTCTCTCAATGCCCGGATACTCAAGTATTGCCTTAATCTCTGAGGCAAATATTACCCTGTCATCTGCCACCGTATAAAAAAGTGGACATATACCTATCTGATCTCTCACAAGAATAAGCTGTTTTTTCCTGTCATCATACAATGCAATTGCAAACTGGCCATTTAAATATTTCGGAAAATCAATGTCATACTCCTCATACAGATGAAGAATTACCTCAACATCTGTTTTTGTAGAAAATTCATGTCCCTTTTTTATAAGTTCACTTCTTAACTCCTGATAGTTAAATATCTCGCCATTGCAAATCATTGAAAGCTTCTTATCTTCACTCAGTATAGGCTGCATTCCGCCTGTTAAGTCAATAAAGCTAAGTCTGTTAAAGCCCAATGCTGCCTGTTCGTTTATCATAAATCTGCTCCCGTCAGGTCCTCTGTGGCGAATTGCATTAAGCATATTATTCAGTATTTTTTCTTCTATTTTTCTCTTTCCATTTATATTATAAATACCGCAAATTCCACACATTGATGTCACTATCCTTTCATATTGCTACTCAGCCTGTATGCCATAATATTTATATTGTCTTTCCTTCTCCGCTTCGTAGTCCTCAATATTTTGTTCCCAAATGGCGCTTAACTCCTCATCACCCCTTCTGTCAGGAATTCCAATCTCTTCCGACAAAATTCTCCCAAGGTAAACCGAAAGCTTTTCTGCTCCTGACAGATTCATATGAAGTCCTGCATCATATGTATCCGTTTTATAGTCAATTCCGATTTCATCAATAAGCTCAAGAAAATTTATATACATAAGATTGTTTTCTTCGGCATAATCCTTTACCTGCTCATCCCATTGGTCATACCAATATGGATAAAGACTTGGTGCCTTAATTAATACAAGTGTAATCCCATTTTCCTCGCATAATTCTGTCATCATTTTAAGATATTTCCACGCTTTATCTCCAAAGCTGTAATCTGTCAATGGTCTGCCGGCAGGTACATTTTCAGCAGGCTTAACGTCTACTCTCATATAATAACCATTGTGAGTGACCTTCTTACTTGAAAACATATATTTAACATCATCAAAGGTAAGCTCACTCCATCTTGAATGATATCTTAAAATCGGAAATACATAATCCAAAAAATTCTCGTCCTCTTTCATGGATGCAAGAATTGCATTCACCTTTGATGATGACCATTTCATACCCTCTAAAGTCATACGGTTGTATGCCTCCGACTGAGACTCATTAAACTGGAGTGACTGTATATTAAATATAACTGCATCAGGCATACTGTAACGCAGCGTATCCTCCAATATGTAATAAGACTGCCATATATACTGCTCAGCACTTCCCCTTATATAGCTGTTTATTCCGTATTCCTGCCAGAGTTTAACCGGAGAAAAATTTTCGTATACTTCACAATCACCTACAAATATTACATCAAAATCCTTGTTTTCTTCCTGATAATATTCGGCAATAAAAGCTCCCTCCACAACATCATTAACGTATTTAGGCATTAAAAGCCGCTGCAGCAAAAACAATATGCCAAATACAACTGCTGTCGTCAGTATAATTTTTATCAAGACTTTTCTTTTTTGCTTCATGTCTATGTACCTCGTTATTAACACAACTAAAATCTGTTATAAATAAACTGGCTGGCATCATACCCGACGCCATATGCACCCATTATAATAACAATCAAAAACAATCCAAACCATATACACAGCCGCACCGGATAAGGCTTCATGGAAATTTTGTCCCTTACTCCTCCACTGCGTCCGGCTGCACTAACTGCAATTAATAATATTATTCCTGCCAGAAGAATACAATAATCCGCCATAGTCAGTCCAATGTTAAGCAATGCACCATCCCATATAATATGCCAGTTTGATGCTGTGAACATAGAACCAAAAGCAGTTAATGTGTCTGATACTGAGCTGTAGCAGTCAAACATATTCAGACAGCAGACAAGCATAACTGTTCTTCCAATCAGATACAGCCTGTACAAAAAATTTGTATTCAGATGAAAACGATTATGGAATCTTAAATAGACAGGTTCCAATTCCTCAGATACCATCAGTACAAACCAGTTTGCCAGTCCCCATACTATAAAATTCCAGCTGGCACCATGCCATATACCTGTAGCAAACCACACAACAAATGATGAAATATAAATAGGAAGGTGCTTTCCTATGGCAGCGCTGAATTTCTTTCTTGAAAACTTGGAAACCTTCTGTATAAGCCTGCTTGATGACACCGGATAAAAAATGTAATCCCTGAACCAGTTACACATGGATATATGCCATCTACGCCAATATTCCTTAAGGGATTTTGAAAAATAAGGTCTGATAAAGTTCTCCTGCACAGTAATCCCCAGTGATTGTGCAATACCTATGGTAATATCTATGCCTCCCGTAAAATCAGCGTACAGCTCAATTGTATAAAAAATCATTCCCACAAAGGCATATGCTCCATTATATGTCTGTATATCACCGATAATAGTCTGTACACCTGCTAAAATACGGTCAGCTATAACAACCTTTTTAAAAAAGCCCCAAAGCACACGCTGCAGACCGTAGCTGACAGTCTTTATATCAAATGTATGTCCGCTATATAAAGTTTTTGACAGACTGTCAAAACGACTGATAGGTCCCTGTATTAACTGTGGAAAAAATGAGATAAATAACGCAAATTTAAACAGATTTCTTTCGGCGCGGACAGTTCCTCTATACACATCTATAAGGTATCCTATTGCCTGTAAGGTATAAAAAGAAATTCCCAACGGCAAAGCAAGGGAAGCAAAAGAAAGCTTCCCTGTATAACCAAATGATGTAAGGATACTATTAGCATTATCAATTAAAAAATCAGCGTACTTTACTACAGCCAGAATACCTATGTTTATAACAATACAGCCTATTTTCCAGCCTGCACGTATATGTTTTTCATGCAGCTTGTAGGACTTTTTTTCCTCTTTTGACATCTCTGCTTTATGTATTTTAAGGTATTCACTCTGCCTGTCCGCATTTTTCTCAATCATGCATGCAGCAAAATATGTTGTAATAATTGTAATAAAAATATAAATTAAATATACAGGTCCTGCAATGTAATAAAATGCACAGCTGAACATAAGCAGCAATACCCACTGGTACTTTTTTGGACAACAATAATAAGCAATGAGTAAAAGCATTGCAAACCCGATAAATTCATATGATGTAAATAACATAACTACCACCTTTAAGTTTTCAATTCAACAGCCGTTCCTACTCCTCATCCTCCAGTTTCTGAATCAGCTCATACATAGCTTTTGCCGAATTAAAATTTTCAGGAATAATATGCTCTGCTGAAATTGTTACATCAAAGCTTTCACTAATTTCTGAAATCAATGTGACAATATCAAATGAATCCAAAATCATATCATCAATTAAGTTCTCCTGTGTTTCAAAGTCTACATCCGGATGTAAATCCGATAAAATTCTTAATAATTCTTCCATTTTTTTATCCTCTCTTATTATTTGTTTTTTATTAATAAAAATTTTTTTAAACTATACATCATCTTCCGGCAATTGTCAAATTCTTTTGCTGAAAGTTAATCTATATCTACAAATATATTCCAGTTTGAAAGCTCTCTTTTATAATACATTTCCTTAAGTTTTTCAGGCAGAGCATCTGTGGAATAAATTTTTCCTTCTGAATCTACCGCTATGTGGCGGTTTGCCGCAGGCAGGGTATCTATGGTAGTATATAACCATTTGTAATACGGACTCAGCTCTATATCCATATTATTTGTTATATACGACATTACCAGATCATAGCCTAAATAAGATATGTCATCATATTCTGCGCCAAAGTTATCAAGTATAAGACACTGTGTATTATACATACGGTATGTATTCAAAAGTTCATCATCTGTATTAAAATATGAAAGTTTCTCATATAAATCATCACCATCATCACTTTTAAGGAATGGAAGATGGTCACCATAATATACCAGCATTGTAGGCTCCTCCAATGTCTGAATATAATCATACAGTTTTTTCAGCTGTAAATCTGCATCATATACACCTTGTGCATAGGCTTTCAGCATACCGGTTTCTTCATCTTCCAGTTCTGTTGATGTCACTTTTATATCATAACTGTCATACTTTGTCTCTGTAAAAGGCATATGATTTTGCGCCGTAAGCACCATATAAAACAGCGGATTATCATCTTTATTTTCAAAGGCATCAATTATTACATCTGCCACATAATCATCTGATATTCTTCCGCCTTTTTTATATTTTTTGTCAACACTTGTTATATATTCAGTCTCAGTTACATCAAAATATCTGTATACATTTTCTGCGTTAAACAATCTCTTTCCCCAACATGATGTTATATGGGTAGTATAGCCGTTTTTATTTAATTCCCTTATATAAGAAGGGGCTCCTACATATTTATCACTGTTATAAAGGTTCATATATGGTATGTAATTATCAGGAAAATACCTTACGCTTCCACCTGTAAGCATTTCAAATTCCGGGTTACATGATATTCCACCAAATGACGGCGATATCATATTCACAACCATTCCTTTTTCTGAAAGTTCGTGGAAATTTTTTGCCACATCAACATTAAATTCTACTTCATCCACTACCGTAACATCAAACAGCGACTCTGAAAAAACCATTATAATATTTGGTTTTCCAAATTTGTCACTTCCTGTTTCTTCTGCTTTATCTAATA
>CAMENQ010000062.1 GCA_945928585.1 uncultured Roseburia sp.
TAAGTATTGATACGATACCTGCAAGTACTGCTGATGAAACGACGATTTTCCAATCCACTGTACTCATCACTGTGGATGCGCCGATAACACCCACGGCTGTCTGCGCAATGGTTTTAATACTTCTTACGCCTGCTGCCTTAAGCCATTTCTTTGTTTTTGTGCTTAAATTCAATTTACTCATTGTTTATTTCCACCTTTCTTTAAGTGCAATTCCTCTATTTCCGTTTTCATTTTTGTTACCATGCCATTTCCCCCAAGGGTATGGTAGGCTTCATACATTTCACAGAAATTCTCATAGGCATATGAAGGGATTTCCCCCAAAGCCATATATTTATCGTGATATTCTATGAGTTGAACACGAAGTAACATCATGGTGCCTTTACTGTTTGCATCCCTGTCCTTTTTCTGATTTTTAAGAAGCCATACCATATAGCCTAATACTATTGGCAGAGCTATTGTATAAGTCTGCAGTAATAAATCTTTCATATCATCCTTCTTTCAATTATTCCTCGACAGGCTCTGTATTTTCAAATTCCAGCATAAAAGTTAAGGCTGAAATTTCCTCAATATCAAGATTGCTGCGTTCTATATCCTTTTCACCAATCTTTTCGATTTTTACAGGGTTTTCCGTTTCAAGAAGATCAGCGATTTCCTTATCGGTATTTTTTACCTTTTTTCTTTCACCCTCTGTAAGTGCAGCCAAATTGTCAAGGTTTATGCCTTCGATTGAAGCCATTGTGTCCTTTCGCAGCTCATCATAGGCTGCATAGGCTGTTTCCAGGTTCTTCTTATTTCTCATTACTTTAAGGTTAATATCTGCAGGAACACTCTGTAATGTGGGATTGTTTTTCTTGAGTTCCCTTCTGTTTTTGAACAATTCATCAATATCGTTAAGCACTCTGATTATTTCTCTGTTTTTCATTATTCTGTAGCCTCCTCATCTTCCTTACTTCTGCACAGTGCTGTAAAATCATCCATATCCTTGCGTACCATTGCTTTGTTCTTTTCATAAAGTTCTCTGTTTGCTATGCTTGAGCTGGTTGATACGTTTCCGGCTTCATCAATTGTGCAGGACATACTTGCTATGTATGTTCCATCCTCAGTAACTGAATTTCCATTTAAAGTCGTTGACTTTGTTGTTTTAAGCATTTTTCTTTTCCTCCTTAAATATAATTTTTAATACAGAAAGAGCCGAACAACTTTAATTACTGTCATTCGGCTCTTAGGCTCTGTTTTTATTCTGATGATAACATTTTATCACATATTGAACGGACATATCGGACATATTACTTACTGTACATAATATACTGTTACATAAACTATATAGTTTGTTCTATCGCTATATGTACCAATTCAGATCTTTGGGATTTAGTAAATACCAAACACCTCTATTTTAGTAAATGTGTATCCCGTGCAGGTTCCCCACACCTGAATCTGTGTAGCTGATACAACTTTGATTGAGACAGAAATAATATTTCCGGATGTGGAATGAAATGAATTTGCGTACTCTAATTTGTCGTACAATGCAAGCTCCGTTGGAATCATCAAAGGAACAGCTCCACCACTACTTACTATTCGTGCTAATATATACTTGAAATTATTTAAATTTTCCACAGTTACAGTTTTTATAGTATTTTTTGGAATATTCTGCGCTATTGTCTTTGAGTATCCACGGTTACTTAATTTATTATTTATCGTATCAAGATTTGCTCCTGACGTTGTCTTTATCGTTCCTGCATACACTGTTCCTGACGTATATATGCCTTTGTTGTTATATGCCCTAATCCATGTGGTATCAGACATATACCAACCGCCGCCATAGGTTTCGTTGTACCAGCCAGAATGACCGACAGTGCGAATCCAAGAATTACATATGAATGAAGCTGTTGATAGAGCATAAGATGTATTATTATATCCTCCAACCGATAATCGATGTGAAAATATACCCCATCCGGGTGCAATATCTGTTGCGTAATCTGTTGCATATCTAGCTAGTGCTATGGCACTTTCACTATCGTTTGTCTGCATAGTTATATATCCCGGATGTACAGTCGTGACTTTTCGTTCTGCCATTAAATCCATTCCATATGCACCAATATGATTATAGTATCCACCTGTATCTTCAAAAGAAATATATGTCGAATTACTGGTAACACCAGTCATATTAATTATTCCTGCCGTTACTGTTCCGAGATTCGCAGTTATGGCACTTAAGCTTGATACATTTAGTTTATCCGCTGTTACTGCTCCTGCTGCTATTTTTGCGGCTGTTATAGCACCTGCTGCTATAGCATTTGCCGTTACTGTGCCTGTGTAGATTTTTCCTCCATTTATGTAGGTCACGTCATTGTTATAGCACCATTCAGCGGTAGCTATAGTTTGTGCCGCAGTAACATATCCACTCGGAAGGGAAGTGACATAACTTGACTTCCAAGTAACATCTGTGCTACCCATATATGAGCCTTTCTCAAACTCCGTTACACTTAGATTATCGTAGGCCTCTGCTTTCTTTACGTACAAATTCCACGTACTGGTCGCTGATTTTACGATATAAAATTCTGCCGATCCTGATTTTGAAAATTTCGATAAGCCCGGGTTTGTATTATTTGCGTTGGCAAACGTAATCCATACTGTCGATGGTATTCCGTTTCGGTTTACCACGCTTAAGGATATTGGCTGATTTTGGTATGTGCCTTTAATCACAATTTGAGCCAACAAAAAATATCCGGATGAACCTGCTCCTGCTGCTGTCGAGTGATAAGTCTGTTTCTTTGCGGCATTTGCGGCATTTAATGCTGAATTAGCCGTATTGCTCGCACCAACAACAACACTGTTGGAAGATATTGCATTGATGAAGGCAGATTGTGATGTAAGTGTAGTTAACACAGCTGAATTACCAAATATATCGGATACATTCAACTGCTCTGTGTTTATTGTCCCTGATGCTATCTCGTTAGATGTGATACTTTTGGCTACGATTTTGTCAACAGTAATACTCCGGTCGGTCAGAATTTCACCGTTAAGAGTATCTGACTGTACAGCCTGCAATGCTCCGGTTATATTATTGAGTTCATATACAATAGACTTTTCTGAACCTCTGAAAACAAGCCTGTCCGTCACAAGTGTTCCTGCAGTGATGATGTTTGCGTTGATTTGAACACTGTCCAAATATCCGGTGACATGTCCATTTACGATAGTTGCCTCGGTTAATAACCCTACATCTGCCAGCATTGTTCCTATGGTGGTCTTTGCCAGATTTGACAGGTCTATTTTTGCATAATTTGACTGCAAATACCCTACTGTGGCAAATTCGGCGGACATACTTCCTATCACGGCATTTTTAATGTCAGCTTCGATGGTGGTGAGCTGGCTGTTTTTTATGTATTCAAGTTCTGCGGTTTCTGCTTTCAAATATTCTGTTTGCAGTGCAAGTACAATAGTGCTTTGCTTAAGTTTAAGTTCCTTAATATCTCCATTAACATCATTTATAACATCTGCATATTCCTCTTCACCATCTGTTTCAATGACTTGTGTTAATAGCTGTGTTCCTGAAAATCTTTCTTTTAGAACATACGTATTAAAGCTTGTATTGCTGTCTGTTACGGTAACACTATCCCCTAACTGTATGTTTATCTCTGATAGCACAGTTTTAATGTCTGCCGGTCTGTAAGATACATCTTTTATCTTCTGATAAATCCTTGTTGCCACGGTTCTAAGCGTTTCCGTGTCATACCCATATATCAGAAAGTTTCCTTTAATTGTATATGTATTGTCTCCGCTTCCAACAGATACATTAAGCTCGTCCTCATCTGATAATACCATTAGCTTTTCTATAGGTTTTGTAACATATTCTTCGTAAGATGTTGTATTCCTAAGATTGTCGCTTACATCAAATGTTGCTCCTGCGTCCAAATAAACATATTTGAATTTGCCCTCAGGTGTTATGTGTCCGAAACAGGCATTTATCTGACATATTGCATACATAACATCACCTGCTTTGAGGCTGTCAGTTTGGATAGTTTTTTCTATAGTAATATCATCATTTAAAAGCTCTATAAATTCCTGCTCAATTCCAAGGTATGTGAAAAAGCTGTCTCGAAACTGCTTCATTGTATAGCTATTACTATTCTCAAATAAGCCATTATACCAATTAACCACATTTTTAGAGCTTATTGAGTACAGCTCATCATATGCAACTAATTTTCTATACGATTTATTTCTTACAGCTTTACATGAATCAATAACTCCTGTAAATAATGGCACTATCTCTGTTTCTATTTTCTGATATACATATATCTTAACGCCGCTTAAGTCACTTATATTAGTTATCTGTGCTTCAAAGCTTGATGAATTACATTCTCCATATTGCAGATTTGAAGAATTACATAATATTCGGTTCAGCTTCATTGAGCCGCTATAAATACCGCTGTCTATGTCTTCATGCTCTCCATTTGGAAAATGAATTATTGTCTGTCTGCTTATTCCACTTAAAAGTATATCTCTTAATGACCTCTTATCACCTCCTAATATTGTACGGTTGCTATCTTGATTGAATCATATATGATAGTGTTATTCTTTTTGTCAATTCGCTTTCGTGTGTATGTAATATCCGGAATATAAATATCTGCTTCCTGATATTCATTAGTTTCTTCATTCCAAAAAGTTACATGATATTTGCGCTGCAGTTCATCTACAAGACCTGCTTTCATAATATCCTGAATTATTATTTTCTCCTCTAATGTCAAGTCTTCTTTTGTGTAATATTCTTCTTTTGTTTTCTTTCCCGGTGCCGTAACTCTGGTTAAGTCCTGGGTATAATCATCTCTGTATGCCTCAATTTCAACTCTTGTGTTTGGAATACTTTTGCATTTATCTATTGCCAAGTATTCGTTTGGAAATTCTTTGTTTCCAAATTTTATTAAATAGCCTTTGAAATTTGTTGCCATGTTCTCACTTCCTCTTCTTAAAAATAAAAGAGCCAAATACATAGAAATCAATCTACATATTTGGCTCATTGGCTCTGTTGTTTTAATTATATCATATAAAACACTTTTTGGGTATACTAAGCTATGCTAATGCACTTCTTCCTGTCTGTTTCTTTTCCCTTTCATTTTCAGTCTTAACAAGATGGAATACTCCCTCTGCATCTCCTTCCAGGTATACATGTACATTTACTTCACCCTCACCTGACGAACCGCTTTCTCTGATGCCTTCCACTACCATTTGTTTTATAAGGTCAGCCGGTGCTTCTATGTTCATTCCGTTTTTTTGGTCTCCAAGCACCGCCATAAATTTTTTATTTGGTGGTATTACTGCACCAGTGGCAAGATATGGTATATTATATGATTCTATTTGTCCTATACCTAACTTTGCAGCCTTTCCTATATTTATAGCTGCTGTTATTGCATCATTTACCTTGGCCTGCAGTTTAACCTTTAATCCTATATTTATGCCTTTAAGTGCTGTTTCAACGCCACTTCTTAATTCGCTTGCCTGTTTTAATGCATTAGAGGTATATAGGCTTATACTAGGTGTTTTCACGTTGCCTAAAACCTGATTTATTGATGATACACCGCTATTTACATTGCTTATTGCAGGAGATGTATTTGCCTGTATATTAGGTGTTCTTACTGTGCCCAGTTTTGCATTCATTGCAGATACACCAATATTTACTGCTGTTGTTGCCGGTGTGGTATTGGCATTTACATTAGGCTTTTTTATTGTCCCTAATATTGTATTTACACCTAGCACAGCATTTTTTACCGCCGTTGTTGCCGGTGTGGTATTGGCTTGTATATTTGCCGGTTTTATAGTATTCAATGCTTTATTCGTTCCAGCTGCCAATGATGCGGCCTGTGCTATGCCTTTGTCTGCCATATTTTTGAAATCTGTTTTTACATTATTTGTTGTTGATTCACTCGTTTCTCCAATTTGACTTATGGTATCATCGATATTTTCCAATTGCCTAGTGCCTGAACTTAACGCTTCGTTTGTTTCCGTTACGCTTCCATTTAATATGTCTATTTCTGTATATAGCCCATTAACATATTGTTCCTGATTTTTATATTCTATAGTTGCATTATGCAAACTTTGATATAATTTTGCGGCTGTTTTTACATCAGACTTATTGAATTTTCCAAAATATTTATCATATCCTAGTGCGTTTTTTCCAGTATTCATTACACTTAAAATATTCTGCAACGAATATCCGGCTTTTTCCATCTCTGAAATTTGTGCAATAATATCTTGATATGAAGAATTATTGTTAATTTCATTCTCTACATCAGAAATACTTTTCTTAAGCTCCATAAGGGATTTTTCCCCCTCCACAATCGCATCCTGATAAGCTAATATTTTTAAATGCTCTGTTTGTGAAGCTATCAATTCATCCAATGCTTCCCTAGTTCCTGTCCATGCATTTGTTTCAGGTTCAATACATTTGCTTACGTCTATGCCGAATTTCTCCAAATCTTCTTTATATTGGCTAAGCTTCTGTAAGTCCTCATCCGTGAGTACAGACTTTTGAGATAAATTATAATATTCTTCAGCTATCAGTGAAATGCTTTGTGCAGTTGCTTCTATATTTCCAATATTAACCTCCAAGTTTAGTTTTTGGTTACCTATTTTTTTGATTTCATCATTTATTTCTCCTGCAAGCTTATTAACTTTATCAGGTACTCCTGTAATAAACTCTGTCAATACTTCATCCAATGCGGTTCCCAGTTCTTTTAGTCCCTCAGCCACACCATCCTTAAATACATAATCAAAGAAAGTACCTTCCCCTAATATATCCGCCACTTCTTCATCAAGCATTTTTGCTATTTCTGAACCTATTTTATCACCAATTTTAAATGCCAACAGTAACTCAAATACAACTGTTAAAGCTGATTTTATACTAAAACCTTTTGTTGGTAATGATGTTCCTAGTGCTGTGTTTATCTTTCCTGCAAGGAAATTTCCTAATCCGGTCAATTTCCATACTGCCATTGCCGTTATAAGAGCTGTTTCAAAAGGTGCCTCCGAAAAAGAACCAAACCAAAAATCAATTGCTCCATCAAGTGCAGCTCCAATAACATCGCCAATACTTTTAAGTACATCTAACCATTTTATTCCTCTTAAAAATGCACCTACATTTTTGCCCAGTTTATTCCAATCCACATCAGATATGGCTTTTGCAATAAACTCATTGATCTGTATTACCAAATCAGATACATCTTCCCCCACCGAGAAGAAATCTCCTATTTTCCAATCCTCTATAAGTTTCTCTATGTTTTCCATGCTTTGCTGCAACCATTCCGGCAGCTGCTCCACAGGCTCTAGCTCTCCAAATATCGGTGCATTATTATTGTTTGTTCCTCCTGATGTACTTTCAATATTATCCGTCTTATTTACCACCTGCAGCTCATCAATATCTGATAACTGCCTATTTGCTTTTTTCGCGCTTTCAGCTACGCTGTCCAAAGCTGATGCCTGATTATATAAGGACTCTGCCCCTTCCTGACTTGCCTTAACTGTAGTGCCGAATAACGTGCTTATACAGCTTGCAATATAGCCTGTAATCTTTTGCAAGCCTGCCATAAGACTGTTTAATGCCGGCATTACTGCATTATATATTGGCTGAAATGCAGTAAGCAGATTGCCCTTAATAGCGGCCAAACTGTCTGAAAACTGTTTGTTTGACTTTAAGGCATTTCCCATATATGTAGTAAGCCGTCGTAAGCCGGCACTTATTATATTAAATATAAATGCACTGGCCACAATAGACCTGAGCCTTACGGCAAATCTGCCTGCTGAATGGGATGCCTTGTTAAAGTTCTTTTGACCTTCCTTTCCTATGGATTTTATCTTTTTTACAAGGCTTTGCTGTTTTGCATCTACCTCTTTTGTCTTTTTTCCGAGCATATCAAGCCTGTCTGTGGCTTTTGCCAGTGAATCCACTGCCTTTTTATACTTTTCAGTTCCTATTCCTGTACTTGTTGTGGCTTTTATTTTCTCTATCTCTTTTTCGTACTTCTCAGACTCTATATATGCTTTCTCTACTTCCTTTTGTATTTCAATCCATGCCTTATTATGTTCATACATATTTTGGAGACGGTCCTCTGATGTTCCGGCAGGTACGCTGGCATTTATTCCATTTTCTATTTTCCTTGCCTGTGCCTCCAAATCAGCTAATTTATCATATGTTGCCTGCAGTTTGCTTTCGTATTTATCCAAAGAGCTTGTATCCATCTTTGGGGTTTCCATGTCCTTAATCTGCTCTTTCAGAGTTTCTATCTCTCTTGCAGTTTTTCTATATTCATTTCTTACTTTTATCTGCTCTGATGTAAGATTTTGCACACCTTTTTTTGCGCCGCTTACATCTATCTCTGTATCTATAACTATTCTTCCGGCTACTTTGTCTGCCATGTTTTGTCACCTCCTAAAAAAATAAAGAGCCGGATAAAGACTTTTAATCTCTATCCGGCTCTTAGGCTCTGTTTTTGTTTTTATCCAATTTTAATCTATTTTTTACCCCAACATCTTATTAATCCTATCCATTTCCTCCCTCTGCTCCCTGGTATACTTTTTCTTAAGGTCTACCATCTCCTTATTTTTCCTGTAAAACTCCTGTTCGCTCTTTTCAAGCTTCTTATGCTTATTCAGCTTTGAGCGTATTCCTACAACAGTAGAAAACAGTCCATCCCCTATCTCATAAAAGTAAGACACAAAGCTCCACCAGTGCAGATATTTAAGGGTTCTCGTCTCACATCCGGCTACTTTATTAATGGCAGCAAACATCATATGTTCATCCTGCTGCCAGTCATATACCGGTTTTTCCTCTTTTGCTCCTTTAATGTTATCACCACAGTTCAGGAACCATATACCCTGCTCAACTGCCTCATTTATATTTCTGATGCTTTCATAGTCCTTGTATAGTATTTGGAACATTACCATATGCTTTTCCTGCATTGTCAGTTCCTCATCACCATATGCCTCCATTATTCTTAAGCAGTCTCTGAAATCCGAGCGTATTCGCTGTTCTTTTCCGTCTACCGATAAAGTTCTAGGCAATACCCCTATCATTTTCCACGCTTCTTTCCGTATTTTCTTCTATGGTCTGTATTATATGGTCTTGTGTACCTGTTAATATTCTTCTGATTTATTTTAGCCTGCCTGCCAAAATCTTTGTTTACTTCTTCCATAATGGCTTCAATAAACACTTCTGCCAAGGTTTTACCATTACGGATATTGAGGCACTTTTTATCACCAAACGCAATCTTAGATACACCTTCTCCGAATATATAGTCTATCTGCTCCTTCATAAGCTTATCTACCTTGTTTATAAGTTCAAAAGCATACTTTTCTTCCATATCATCAGATAGCTGTATCTTCTCATCATTCAATATTTTATGTATGTTATTACCAGCTTCCTCTGCCCTTGTGAATATATCCAAATCTGTAGTATCAACAGAAATGATGCCTCTTACATTTCCGTTACTGTCTGCTATCTCATATTGCTTTTTATTTTCATTGTCAAATACTATTCTGTTCATATTGCCTCCTGATTAATGATTAAGGCCATGATGCGTTTCACGGCCTTAATTCTTTTGTTTTTGTTGTAAATACTATGCAGCACTTTCAGCAGTAAATTTCTTTGTTTCTATATCGAATGTTCCCTTTGTTCTGTTGCCATTATAGTGAATTTCATATGGTATGTTTACTCCACCGGTATCACCACCTATTGACTTTGGAATAATAACAACATTTTCTCTGTAGGCACTGTCAATAGTTCCATCAGAGTTTAGCAGTACGTCAACTGCACTTGTTTCAAGCTGTGAACCTGTTGCCCT
>CAMENQ010000063.1 GCA_945928585.1 uncultured Roseburia sp.
AGAATGCTGATAATGTAGATAAGTTTATTGAACTGGTACACCGATACACAGATTTCACAGAGCTCACTACTCCTATGATTCATGAATTTGTTGATAAAATCGTGGTACACGAAGCAGACAAATCTTCCGGTGACAGAATACAGCAGATTGATATTTATCTCAAGTATGTGGGAAAACTGGATGTCCCGATGCCGGAGCTTACTCCCGAACAGATAAAAGAAGAAGAACGTAAACGCCGTAAACGTGCATGGAATCGTACTTATATGCGTCGCAAATACGAGCGTGAAAAGGCGGAACGTGAAGCAAAAGAAGAAGAGTTACCTGAGCCAGTCGGTTAGACTGCCCCAGAAATAACCCTGTGAAAATGATATATGTGTTTCATTACTTGCAGAAGCAGGGGTTGATGATAGACTTGTTAAAAAGATAGTAGGTCATAAAGGGCAGGGAGTAACACAGCAAGTATATACTCACTTTGAGATAGAAGCCCTTTTAGATGCTATAAATAAAATTTGAGTAAAGGAGTGATGCAGAATGATTGTAAAAATTAAAAAGGCTCTGTAGTATCGGCAAATACCACAAAGCCACACCCTACAACTACTAACCACAGCAATTAAGGGATATGCAAATTATAGCATACTTCCCGGAGAAACGAAAGGAAGAAATGTAATCATGCAAAATGAATTTTCAAGAAACTATGAAAAATTAAATAAGGACGGTAAATTTTTTGTAGACTGTGCTATGAAAGCAGCTTTAAGCAGTCCTACATACTTACTTGAAACACCACAAGAGGAACTTGAAGCCATCAAGCAGATGCAGGAAGAAAAAGAAGAAATCAGACGCAATATAAAGGAGCAGCAAGATAAGTATTATGAAGAACTCAAGGCAGAATGTGATACTATGACAGCTGAGGACTACCGGCAGAAATTAAATGAATTATTTGCATCTCTGGAACTGTACAAGCTAAGATATTTCTATATCTTCATCAATGCAAAAATGCATATGTGAAAGGTGGTGCAGGACAATGACGAAACAGGATTGGATAAATGCTTTTGACGAGTTGGACAAAGAGCATACCGAACTTTATCAAGAAGTTTTACAACAAAATTTAAGAAATATATTATATGATATTGCAAGAGAATGCAATAATAAAGAACACTTGGAACTAATGGCAGGCTTTTGTAGTTACATGATAGGAAAAAGAATAGCCCAGTATTCCGACGGTTATAGATTAGTTGAATTAGAGAAATAACCATTACAAAAACCGTATAATAAGTACACTTAATAAAAGGGTGCCCGGATAAAAGGCATCCTTTTATTATGCTCTCCGTACTTATTCCGATTTTAGCCCCCCTAAACCGTCATAGTTGCCCCTACAGAAAAGCATAATATGAGATTGTACGCATAATATCAGTTATTTCCTAAATTGTCAAAGAAATTTGTGTGCTACGTGTGTGCTACGTGTGTGCTATTGTCAAAAATTCTGCACTTTTTTAGAAAATTATTAAAATCACAAGTATAAAAAAAGTCCCCAAAACACAAGGCTTTGAGGACTTTTTGTAAATCTTGTATTCTGTTTTGAACTATCTCTTTGAGAACTGTGGAGCACGACGGGCTGCCTTTAAGCCGTACTTCTTTCTCTCCTTCATTCTTGGGTCTCTTGTTAAGAAGCCTTCCTTCTTGAGAGCCGGTCTGTAATCAGCGTCTACCTGAAGTAATGCTCTTGAGATACCATGTCTGATGGCACCTGCCTGACCTGTGTATCCACCACCATGAACGTTTACTAATACGTCAAACTTTCCTTCTGTCTCTGTTGCTACTAAAGGCTGCTTAACGATAACCTTTAATGTCTCAAGTCCGAAGTACTCATCTAAAGATCTTTTATTTACAGTAATCTGACCATTACCTGGTACTAAATATACTCTTGCGATACTCTTTTTTCTTCTACCTGTTCCGTAAAACTTATTGCTTGACTTTGCCACTGTAATTTCCTCCTTTCAAAGTTTCCTAGAATGTTAATGTTTCCGGCTTCTGTGCTGCATGTGGATGCTCAGCTCCTGCATATACATGAAGCTTTGTGAACATTTCTCTTCCTAAAGGTCCCTTTGGAAGCATGCCCTTAACTGCAAGCTCAATAACCTTCTCCGGCTTCTTAGCAAGCATCTCTCTGAGAGTTGTCTCCTTTAATCCGCCGATATAATCTGAATGGCTGTAATACATCTTCTGATCTAACTTTCTTCCTGTTACATCAATCTTCTCTGCATTTACAACTATCACATAGTCACCTGTGTCGATATGTGGTGTGTAGGTTGGCTTGTTCTTTCCTCTTAACACCTTAGCTATCTCAGATGCAAGACGTCCTAATGTACATCCTGTTGCATCTACAACATACCATTTTCTTTCAATTGTTTCCGGACTAGCCATAAAACTCTTCATTGGTCTTCCTCCTATAAATAATAAAATCTTGTTTAAATCAGAATTATCATCTCAGATAATTCTCAAATATAATGAATGCTCCATCGGGGCTAAAGATTTTGCAATTCACCTTCAAGCCACAAAATACGCTGTTTTCAAAGAAAACTGCATATCTGTTTCTTGTCAACGTTTGGTATTATATACTAAATAAATTTTTATGTCAATAGTTTAGACGTGTAACTTTTCGGAAAACCGTCAAAAAATTTAGTTTGCGAAAGTTATCCTATAAAATGGCTCATTTGTTACCACTTTCTTCTACCATTTCTTCGGTTTCATATCATCTTAAATCAGTAATCCATCCCCTCATACTCCAGCTTAACAAGGGTAAGTCCGCAGGCTGCTACCTTCTGGCCTGCCTGTCCTCTGTCCTTAGACTCTATTATTTCCTTTACATGCTCAGGAGGATAGACATTTAAGCCTACCTTCATAAGGGTTCCCACAATAATGCGGACCATATTATATAAGAAGCCATTGCCTCTTATAAGTATTTTTATCATGTCTCCGCTTTTTGCTATATCAATGGAGTAAACGGTACGGACTGTATTTTCCACCTGACTGTGGGATGAGCAGAAGCTTTTAAAATCATGCTCACCTACTATATACTCTGCTGCCTGCTTCATTTTTTCCACATCAAGCTTCATATATACAAAATGTGAATACAGTCTTTCCGTCGGCATGGGAAATGTGCGGTTTAGGATTTTATATTCATATGTTTTTATGCTGTTGCAGTATCTTGGATGAAAATCCTCCGGTACTTCTTTTGATTCCTGAATACGTATGTCGTTTGGAAGCCTTTGATTAAGAGCAAAGGATATTTTTTCGCCTGGTATTCTTGTTTCCGTATCAAATACTGCCACATTTCCAAGGGCATGAACACCTGAATCAGTTCTGCTTGCACCTATCACATGGATATCCTCATTTAACAGTCTTGAAAGTTCTCTGTTTATAACCTCCTCTACTGTTATTCCGTTATCCTGTATCTGCCAGCCACAGTAATTTGTTCCGTCATATGCAATTCTTAGAAAAACTCTCTTGCTCAAGCTTTTCCCTCCTTTAAAGCAATATCTCCACCAATATCATAGTTCCAAGATATACTGCCAGAATAATGTATGCCGTATAATCTCTTCCCTTATATTTAAGAGGTTTCATCTTTGTTCTTCCATCTCCGCCTCTGTAGCATCTTGCCTCCATTGCCGTAGCCAGATCCATTGCCCTCTTTACTGCCGATACTACAAGCGGCACGATAAGAGGTATCATTCCTTTTGCCCTCTTTAAGAAATTTCCTGTTTCAAAATCTGCACCTCTTGCCATCTGCGCCTTCATTATCTTGTCCGTCTCCTCTGTGAGAATAGGAATAAATCTGAAGGCTATGGACATCATCATTGCCACATCATGAACAGGCACCTTTATATACGAAAGAGGCCTGAAGGCTTTTTCCAGTCCGTCTGCTATATCTGTCGGTGTGGTTGTAAGTGTCATAAGTGAGGAACCCATAATAAGATAAATAAGTCTCACTATTACCTTTGCTCCCCTTATGAGACCATTGTCCGTTATCTTTATGAAACCAAGTTCAAACAATACCTTTCCGTCTGTAAAGAAAACCGTAAATATGGCACTGAATACAAGCAGAAATAATATTGCCTTAAGTCCCTTTACCATATATTTAAATGGAACCTTTGATACCTTAATACATACTGCCAGAAATACGGTAGCAATAATATAACCATATACTGTATCATTGACAAATAATGATATTAAAAAAACCATTGTTCCAAGCAGCTTTACCCTTGGGTCAAGTGAATGTATCGGAGAATTTGCCGGATAATATTGTCCTATAGTAATATCTCTAAGCATCTGCACTCACCTCCAATACACCTGACAGCTCCCTTACTGCCCTGTCTACAGTAGTGACGTGATTGCTAAGAGCTATATTCCTTTTTCTAAGCTCTGCCACAAGATATGTAACCTGTGGTGCAGCCAATCCGATTTCCTCAAGTTCCTTATAATAGGTAAACACTTCATCCGGAGTGCCGTCATATGCCACCTGTCCCTTATTCATTACAATGATACGGTCTGCATATTTTGCCACATCCTCCATACTGTGTGAAACAAGTATAATGGTGATTTTTCGTTCTCTGTGAAGATTGTTTATAAGGCTTAAAATTTCATCCCTGCCTTTAGGGTCAAGTGCTGCCGTAGGCTCGTCAAGTATCAGCACCTCTGTTTCCATTGCCAGCACTCCTGCTATTGCCACTCGTCTTTTCTGACCGCCGCTAAGCTCAAATGGTGATTTATCCCAAAGGCTTTCATCTGCACCTACTGCCTTAAGAGCCTCTATGGCAGTCTGCTTTGCCTCCTCATCACTTTTTCCGAGATTTTTCGGGCCAAACATTACATCCTCAAGTACCGTAGCTTCAAAAAGCTGGTACTCCGGATATTGAAAAACAAGTCCTACCTTTTTTCTAAGCTCCGGCATTACGAAATCTTCGTCATAAATGTTTTTGTCCCTGAATAAAAGCCTGCCGCTTTCAGCCTTTATTAATCCGTTTAAATGCTGTATAAGGGTAGATTTTCCTGAACCGGTATGACCGATTATACCAATAAACTGCCCTTCATACAGTTTCAGGTTTATGTCCTTTAAAGCGTGTATGCGAAATGCAGTGTCTGCACTGTAAGTATAATTTATGTGGTCTAAAGTCATTATAATATTTTCTGCATTGTCAGCAGTGTTTACATTTTCCACATCTGTCTGTTCATTTGGTTTATTTATTATGCTGTCGCTCTCAGACAACCTTAATTTTTCCTGTTGTAAAGGCTGTTGTTTCAGCTGTTTTTCAAGCTGTTCCACAAACTCATCTATAGTAAGGACTCCGTCTTCAAATTCTGCCCCCTTTTTTTTCAGTTTATGGGCAATTTCCGTTACCTGAGGTACATCAAGACCAAGTCCCTTTATTTTATCTACATTCGAAAATACCTCTCTTGGTGTTCCCTTGAGAGCTATTTTTCCATTGTCCATTACAAACACCTTATCAGCACATATTACCTCATCCATATAGTGGGTAATAAGTATGATTGTAACCTTTTCCTGTCTGTTTAATTCCCTAAGAGTAGCAAGCACTTCCTTACGACCGTTTGGGTCAAGCATGGCTGTCGGCTCGTCAAGGACTATACACTTTGGCTTCATTGCCATAATACCTGCTATGGCTACTCTCTGCTTTTGTCCTCCGCTAAGCTTAGTCGGGGAATGATGTCTGTATTCAATCATTCCTACTGCATTTAAGGATTTTTCTACTCTTTCCCATATTTCATCTGTGGGCACTCCCAGATTTTCAGGTCCAAAGCCTACATCCTCCTCCACAATGGTGGCTATAATTTGATTGTCCGGATTCTGAAATACCATACCTGCCTGCTGTCTTATGCTCCACAAATTTTTGTCATCCTTTGTGTCCATTCCTGCTACATATACAGTTCCCTCTGTAGGCATAAGAATGGCATTAATATGTTTTGCAAGAGTAGATTTTCCCGAGCCGTTATGTCCAAGTATGGCAATAAAATCTCCCGGCTCTACATCCAACGAAACATTATCTACTGCACGGAAGCGGTCTACTTCTTTTCCTTCCTCATCTGTATCCACAAATTCATGAACCAGTCCAGATACACTTACTATATGTGTATAGTCCGGCTTTTCCAAGTGCAACGCCTCAGAGGCTGTCGCCTTTTTTTTCTTTCCAAACATTTTTATACCTGTGCCTGTTAGGCTCTTCCTTTCCTTTTAGTAATAATACTTTTAATAATAATTCTTTCACTCACCCTTTACAATATACCATCCTCATAAGCCTTAACAAGAATTTTCAAATCCTCTATTGTCTCATGAAGTTCAGAACCTATGTCTGTGTCTGCTACCATTACACGCTCAGACATTACCTCTGTAATTTTAATTTTCGGAGCTATTTTATATTTTCTGTTTTCACTGCTCTGTCCTGCAAGAAAAGCCTCATTTTTCTCTGTATCTATATTATGCTCAGCCAGTGCAAGATGATGTGAATTGTATATAAGTGTATAGCCTGCAATACCTGTTCTTGTCCTGTATGCCTTTGAAATGCCGCCGTCGATAACATACAGCTTTCCGTTTGCCTTTACAGGGCTTTCACCGTCTTTTAGTTTTACCGGTACATGACCGTTTATAATATGTGAGCTTGCAGGGTTTAATCCAAATTCATCAAATATCTTATCGCATATGTCTTCTCTGTTGCTGAGTGCGTAATATGGATTATATATTTCTATTCTTGCTTCCTTATCATCTATAAAATAATTTTCAAAGGCTGCCATCTTGCTCTTTCCATATACGGAAGAATTACGTCCGCACCACAGATACCACATAAAATCTACAGATGACTCATCTCCTACATAATAGGCATTTTTTGCAATCTTATTTATATGGTCAAGCATATTTCTTCCCTTAAATACACCTGCATTAAACTGCACCTCCGTAAATGAACCATCTACATTCATAGGTATACAGCCATGATACAGAAGATTTGAGTTACAGCAGCAGTACATTGAACCATTTGTGTAAAGAAACTCTACATGTCTGTTAAGAAGCTCGCTGTGCCTGAAAGATACAGCCAGTGCATTTAAAAGTTCCTTTTCTCCGTCTGTAAGTTCAAGTGGATTTTCAGGATTTATGGTAGGAAATGAATGGTCGTTAAGCTTATATGTACGTCCCTCTATATCTACCGTAAAATCCTCATAATTTATACGCTCAAGTACATTTCTGTCATCCATATAGTATTCAGGATGTCTCTTAATTATCTGTCCCTCCAGTTTGAACTGTATAATGGCTATAGCCTTGTGCATCTTGGCTGCCAGCTTAATATCTACATTGTCAAACTCATTTTCATCCAGTGTCTTTGGTGCAAAGGACTTGCAATCATCATCTTTATACACGCTTGAAGCAAACATTGACAATGGACGCATATTTATACCGTAACCATCCTCAAGTACATCGAAATTGTTGTAGCTTACTGCTATACGGACTACATTTGCCACAAGTGCCAGGTTGCCACAGGCTGCTCCCATCCACGATATGTCGTGATTTCCCCACTGGATATCAACATCCGGAAAGTTAATAAGCTCGTTCATTATTATATCAGCTCTCGGACCTCTGTCGAATATGTCACCAATAATGTGAAGCTTATCTACTGCCAGCTGCTGTGCCAGTACGCAAAGATGTGTTATAAACTGATTTCCTGCATTTGTATCTACTATTGAATTGACAATCTCATCAAAATAATGCTTTTTATCCCTGTCTGTCGTATCTACATTTAAGAGCTCATCTATAGCATAAGAATAATCTGCCGGAAGCTTTTTACGCACCTTTGAGCGTGTGTATTTTGATGAAAGCTCCTTACAAAGCTTAATAAGTCTGTATATTGTAAGCTTCTGGGCTACAGGCTTCAAGCCTCCCTTTCCAAGTTCCTTTAAGGTCTCCTCCGGAAAATATACAAGCTGCGCCAGTTCTTCCATTTCCTCCTCTGTCATGGAATCACTTAAAAGCATAGTTATCTTATCTCTGATTGTTCCTGATGCGCTTCTTAAAAGATTAATAAATGCTTCGTATTCACCATGAAGGTCACTAAAAAAATATTCCGTTCCCTTTGGGAGGCTTAATATAGAGCTTAAATTTATTATCTCACTCTTTGCGGCTGCTGCGTTTGGATATTTTTCTGCAAGCAGCTTTAAATACTTTTTGTCTATTTTTACTGATAATTCCTTGCTGTAATCATTAGCCATACTTTTTCCCTCTTTTCCCAGTTATTTCAGCACTGCATTTGGCTTAATTTTACTACACGAAAAAAGGGATTGCAAGGTGTTATTATAAATCTTTATATAAAAGCACTGCACGACAACAGCGTTCTTTTCCCATTATTTAAAAAACGTGGATACTTTTTACAGTATCCACGCCTAAATATTTTATATAAAATTTTCCTGCTATATTATACTAACTCAAGTAAAACTTCCATAGCAGCGTCACCTTTTCTCTGGCCAATCTTAACGATTCTTGTATATCCACCGTTACGATCTGCATACTTTGGTGCGTACTCTGAGAATAACTTGTCGCAAAGGTCAACCTTCTTTGTTGCCTTCTTTCTTCCTGCTGCTTCTGCAGGAACTTCTGTTACATTGTAAAGAACCTTAAGCATCTGACGTCTTGCATGAAGTCTTGAAGGCATATCCTTCTTAATCTTCTTTTCAACAGTCTCGAACTTTGTAACCTTCTTACCGTCTACAACTTCCTTAACTCTCTTACCATCTTTATCCTTTACAGGAACCTTTGCCTGTACTGTAACTTCTTCAAAGTTATCTTTTTCCTTTACAGCAAGTGCGATTAATCCTTCAGCTACCTTACGGATTTCCTTAGCCTTTGCCTCTGTTGTAACTATCTTACCATGTGTAAGTAAGCTTGTTACCTGTGCTCTGATTAATGCCTTTCTCTGTGCAGATGTTCTGCTAAGCTTTCTATATCCAGCCATTTTTATAAAACTCCTTTCCTTACGACAACCTATGTCACACATTTACTTATGTATATGCCTGTATAGATTGCAGTGCAAAAAACAGTGTAAATTTTTTGCACTATGCCCGCACTCTTCGGTTTTACCGGGCACCTGTGTTTATTTAACTTCTTAGTTATCGCTATCAGACTTTAATGAAAGACCAAGCTCTTTAAGCTTTGCTAAAACCTCTTCAAGTGACTTGCGTCCAAGGTTTCTAACCTTCATCATATCCTCTGAACTCTTATTTGTAAGCTCTTCTACTGTATTGATACCGGCTCTCTTTAAGCAGTTGTATGAACGAACTGAAAGCTCAAGCTCATCGATGTTCATCTCAAGAACCTTCTCCTGAGCATCGTTTTCCTTCTCGACCATAACGTCAACCTGCTGTGCTGCCTCTGAAAGATCGATGAACAGATTTAAATGCTCACTTAACACCTTAGCTGCAAGGCTGACTGCCTCGTCCGGCTCCAATGTACCATTTGTAAATACATCTAATGTAAGCTTATCGTAATCTGTAACCTGACCTACACGGGTATTCTCAACTGTAAGGTTAACACGCTCTACCGGTGTGTAGATAGAATCAACAGCGATTACACCGATTGGAGTATCCTCGCTCTTATTCTTGTCTGCTCCTACATATCCTCTACCCTTTGTAATTGTGAGCTCCATGTAAAGCTTTGAGTCTGCTCCACCATTTAAGTGTGCAATCTCTAACTCAGGATTCATAATTTCGATATCAGAGTCAATCTGGATATCAGCTGCTGTAACAACGCCTTCACCTTCGA
>CAMENQ010000064.1 GCA_945928585.1 uncultured Roseburia sp.
TTTATCCGACCTGGGACAGTGATGAATATGATAGAATGCTACGCAACCTGAATCTGTCAGCCATCAAAAGATTAGATTCATTTTCCATTGGAGAAATGGTGAAATATCAGATTGCCTTTGCTGCAGCATACAGACCTAAGGTGCTTCTTTTAGATGAACCTACTGCCAATTTGGATCCTGTATTTAGAGATGATTTTTTGAAAACATTACAGGAATTTGTGGCTGATTACGAAACAACAATTTTGTTATCAACACATTTACAGGAGGATTTATCAAAGATTGCGGATTATATAATAGAAATCGAAGATGGCTTATATCAGATGAGGGAGGTGGAAGTATGAGCCTGAAGGTTTTAGTAAAAGATGAATATGATGATTGGAAAGTACGTATGCAGAAAGAAACATGTGGTACGTATATAGTAATTTATTTAGGATTTATATTTTCTGTTTTTATTTCGTTGATTTATGGCTTTCATTACGAAAAGGATGCTTTTATAATGATAGTAACATTGACTTTTTTTATTGGTATGATTTATCAGGTGGGTACAAGCTATTTGTCTTACGTGAGAGAAAATGGAAAAAGAGTCAATGTATTTGAAAAATACGTGTATACACCGGTTGATTTTAATTTGTTAAGAAAGGCAAAGTTGATTGTAGTAGGAAGAATTATTGGATTACCGGTGATTTTCGGTCAGCTTGCATCAGTTTTTATTTGCATCATTGATCCGGATCAGGAAGGGGGAAGTTTGTCTGATTTAAATGTATGGATGCCATTTATTACCGGGGCTGTATTTGTGATTATCAAGTTTATCGAATATAAAATGCTGTGTATACAGGCAATAAGAAAGGTTATATAAAGAAAATTGAAACAGTAACATTAGAAATACTATGCTAGCAAGGGTTTTTCTGCGTAAAAAACAACAACTGCAATGTAAAAATATAGAGGTTTAGCAAATATATTATCCAAATGTATATTTATTTATGATATAATATGTACTGATGTAAGTAAAAAAATTTATGATTTGCGGCAGGATTTTTTATTTATGATATAAGATAAGTATTAATCAACGGAAAGGATAAATGATGAAAAATATATTATACAATATAAAACAAAAGATACAGGATTATGTTAATAGGAGCTATATCATTGATAATCATAACGGCAGTCGTCGCCGGAGTACTCATATATTTCCATATGTCGGAGAAAGAAACAATAGATAATACGCTGACTGTTTATATGGAATTTCCGGATGAAGAAAATAATTATATAATATTTAAATCTGATACAGAAGAATATTCTCCGTTAACAGTGAAAAAAGGAAATGACGGCTCATATGGAAATATAAGGATTACAAATGGAGATGCCACATTAAATAATATAATGCTGTGGATTGAAAAGGATAATATAATATTAGAAAAGTATAAATTAGACTTTATCGATAAGGAATGTAACATTGATTTGTCAGGATATGAAGAAGGTGAATATAATATAAGCCTTGTGATGGATAAGAGTGATGAGAAGGTGTATTATGTTACAACTGAAACTTCATTTTTCGAGGTTGTATCAGATGAGAATATAAAAGATAATACATTAAAAATGCTAAAAGATATTGATGTAAGTAGAGAAGATATACAGGAAATTACCATAGAGAATCCATTTAAATGGCAAACGAACGGCTTCAAATTCAAAACGAAATCAGATATGCATTTTGTTTCAGAAGAATCCGGAAAAATGATTATAGAGAATAATGATGCACAAGATATTGAAAGTGGAACAATATATTGTGATACTCCACTGTGGGAATATGATATAGAGAATATATTTGGAGAATTTTCCGAAGAAAAATATTATTATATTAATGCAAAGTCAGTAAATGACAAATTAATAGATACATCATTGTTACATATAGATTCAGAGGAGAATTTAAACAGTGTTCTGGAAAATGGAAATTTAAAGCTTATGGATAATACAGATAAAATCGAATTTGAAGGCACGTTTGACATTAAAAATATTTTAATAGAGAGACCGTTGGAGTTATATTTTACAGGGAACATAACGGTATCAGAAAATATAGTGTTTAACATAAAAGGTGGGACAGATACAAGTGTTATAAAAATAGATACTGTGAATAACAGTGCGTCGTTATGTGATAATATTATTTTTGAGGCACCGGAAACAGACATTTTATGGGAAGGCAGCGAAATACCTGAATATGAATATATACAGCAATATATGAACGTAAAGAACTATAACGGACAGGCAATGGATAACAGAATAGGTGGAACAGGAGCAGTAAAGCTTTTATCAGGAAGTATATATGACATAAATGACACAAATACAAATGTTGAATTTGTGGTGGATGGTAATTATATCAATATTCAATTAGGATATACAAACAATCTTAATTTATCGAATGTAAGTATAGCAGCTGATATGGATGCTGAGGGGAATGCAGTTATATACGAGGATGAGGGAAACTATTACTGTAATGTCTCCGATACAGATAATAAAACGAGAGGATATAAGATTATCGTACAATATAAAGAATATAATCTTCCTGTTATATATATAACTACCGGTAATGGAGCAAATATCACATCACAGGATGAATATATCGAAGGAAGTTTTTCACTGGAATATGAAGATGGCTCAGGATGTGAAAATTTATATTCTCTTAATATGGGCATAAGAGGCAGAGGACATTCTTCATGGGAATTAGATAAAAAATCATATAAAATAAAGCTTGATAAAAAAGCATCATTATTCGGTTTGGAGGAAGCCAAGGAATGGGTATTGCTGGCAAATCATATAGACAGGTCGCTTATGAGAAATAATCTTGCAATGAGCATGGGAAGTTTGCTTGATAATATGGTTTTTGTACCTCATTCATATATGGTGGATGTATTTATAAATGGACAATATCAGGGCGTTTATAGTATAAGCGAGCAGGTTGAGATGAAGAAGGAAAGAATAGAAGGAGAGAAAGATTCTACAGAGATAAATGCAGATTATCTTTTGGAATTAGGTGGAGAAAGCAAGCAGACAAGTTTTGGCGAAAATGTTTTTGCAACAACGTTAAACCCCTATGTGGAAATTAAGACACCGGATGCGGAAATATTGTCGGAGGAACAGTTTAATTATATAAAAGATTATTTTAAAAAGGTAGATGAAGCTGTCATTAATCTTTCAGGATATGAAGAATATTTAGATATTCCATCACTGATTGACTGGTTTATTCTGCACGAGTTTTCATATAATACGGATTGTACTTTAAGAAGAAGTAACTTTTTATTAAAGAAAAAAGACGGAAAGCTGTTTATGGCTACACCATGGGATTTTGATTATGCATTTGGAAATATGGGATTGGATTCCGATAATTATTCTGAATGGATATGCCTTGGAAATTCAAAAACAGACGCGTATGATGAATATATAAAAACAAATTGGATGGATTATCTTTTACAGGATGATAATTTTAAAAGACAGGTAAAGGAAAGATGGAATGAGGTTGGTTTATCATTATATAATAAAGCCATGGAAACAATAGATATAAATGAAAACCAGATAAAGTTATCAGCAGAAGAAAACTTTAAAAAATGGAATAACTGTCTTGGAGTGAAGTTACAGTATGAAACATGGAAAACAGCATCATTAAAAACATATGAGGAGCAGGTGGATTATCTGAGAAACTTCATCAAAAAAAGATATGAATGGATGGATGCAACAATAAATGCGTTTGATTAATGTATTTTATGCCGTTAGCAAGAGAAACAGCTGCAATATTTTGGAATGTTCACGGCAAAATATTGCATATATGGTAAAACAACAGCATTTAGTTCCAATAAAAGAAAATGTTAAAGGAAATCTGTATCTCAAAGGAGATATTTTAAATAATAAATGGTAATTTATGTAATGTATATCAGCAAGTATGGATGCTGACAGGATTACAGTTATTATACAAGGAGAAACAATATGGCAAAGAAAAAAATATTAATTATCGTAGACATGCAGAAAGATTTTCTCACAGGGCCTTTAGGAAACGAGGAGTGCAGAAGCACAATCGATAAAGTCTGTGAGATTGTAAGAACCGGAGATTATGACAATATAATTTTTACAAAAGACACTCACAATGCAAATTATCTTTCTACTGCCGAGGGAAAGAAATTACCGGTAGAACACTGTATAGAAGGCTCTGATGGCTGGGAAATCTGCGACGAGGTTTTAGAAGCAGTAAATGAGAAATATAGTAAGAAGTATCAGACAGAGTTTTGCAAAAAGACTTTTGGAAGCACTGATATGGGCATTTATCTTCAAAGAGAGTATGGAGCCGGAGAAAATCTGGAGCTGTATTTTGTGGGGGTTTGCACAGGAATTTGCGTAATTAACAATGTTTCAATAGCCAAGGCTTTTTGCCCGGAGGCGGACATAAGTGTAATAGAGAAGGCATGTGCCTGTGTAACGCCGGATAGTCATAAGAATGCGATTGAAGCAATGAGGACATTTATGATTAATATAATTTAAAGTTATGTAAGGACATTTTCCGGTAAGTAATTACCGGAGAGTGGAGACTATGAATAAAAGTCTGTAAATTAGATCTTCTATGATAATGATACGGTCGAAAGCTATGCTTATTAGCGTTCAGCCGTTGATTTATATATAGCACAGCTTTTATATTATTTAACGATGTTATAAATATAGCAAGTCCAATTCCCAAAAAGATAACTCCGTCATCATAATCCATCAAAGAAGATGAACCGCCGGATTTGCTTGTAAGATAAGGAAGAAAGGTACCAATTGCTAGAATTACACCACCAATTATTCCTAAAATATTAAATTTAAAATTTTTTCATTCATAAACTTATCCTCCGATGTTTTTTACCTATAATATGTGCACAATATTATTACATATATCATACCATAACTTCTAAAAACAGTCCTAAGCTGGCAGCATAGTATTTAACAATATTTGACAAAATTTTTTTAAAAGATATTCTACCCCCAAAAAAAATTTAGGGGCAGAAAAATATATGGTCAGAATTAATAGCTCTCCATTTCAGCTTCAGCCTTTGTACGGTGAACAGTTCCGGCAGGATGGTGGGGCGGTGCATAAATGGAAGCAACTTTTAAAACTCTTCTTCCTGTATTTATTATATTATGCCATGTTCCTGCCGGTACAAAAACAGTATCTCCCTCACGTAAATTCTGCTTAAAATCCAATTGCCATTTATCCGTTCCCATCTGAACCATTGCCATACCCTGCTCGATGCGAATAATCTGGTCGGTATCCTGATGAATTTCCACTCCTATATCAGAGCATACGGGAATACACATAAGTGTCATCTGCATATTGCAGCCGGTCCAGATGGCAGTGCGGAAATTATTGTTTCGCATTGCCTTTTGTGGCATATTTGCCACATACGGATTCGGTCCGAAATCTGTCTGTGCTCCACAAAATACATTATTCATAAAATTACCTCAAAAATCTTTTCATTATATAATATGCAAAAGTGTTGATAAAATTAATAGTAAGGGATATTATAAGAATAATTGGAAATCATTATTAGAGTATAGAGTTCCAAAAATTAAGAAAGCGATAACGTAAATGCAGGCAGTAAAGTGTAATTACAGGCTTAAGCCGGATAACACTTTTCAGTCAGGTTAATATTAAGATTATGGAGAGTATCATGGAAAGTATAAAAAAAGCAAGCTTTAAAAAAGTTATGATTGTATTAGTAAGCATATTATTTATGGGAATATCATTATCCGTTTTAAATGTCGTTGATTATGGAATGGATTCATTCACATATATGAATTTAAGCATAGCAGACAAGTTCGGATGGAAATTTGGTAACTGGCAGATTATATTTAATATATTATTATTTATTCCCGTAATTATATGGGGAAGAAATCAGATAGGTATAGGTACGGTACTGAATATGGTGCTGATAGGATATACGGTAGATTTTTGTATGTGGATATGGAATATGGTAAATATGGCAGGACATTTGGAAAACATAATAATAAAAATTATTGTTATGCTTCTGGCAGTAGCGGTATTTATTATTTCGGCAGCCATATATATGGCGGAAGACCTTGGGACATCACCGGTTGATGCACTTCCAATAATGTTTTGTGAAAGATTTCCAAATGTTTCATTCAGGGTTGTAAGAACACTTTGGGACTTAAGTGCAGTAACAATAGGTTTCATATTAAGCAGGAAAATAGGCATAGTGACAATACTGATGGTATTATTCCTGGGGCAGACAGTTCAGCTTGTCAGAGATAAAATGATTAAAGAAAAAGAATAAGGAATAAAATTTATACACTTAAGGCAGAGTCTTAGGATGAAGTTCCAAATCAAAAAAGATACCCAGTTTAGGAGCATTGTATGTGAACAGAAAAAACAGCAGGGAAATTCCGGCAAGTAAAAAAATTGCTAAATATAAGTTATTAATTACCTTGCTGTTTTTAAGTTTGCCTTCTAAAAAGAGAGTAAAAGCAACACTAAGAAAATAAATTCCAATATTTATCCAGTCAATTAATCTTCCTGTAATTCCCCAAACAATATAAAATGCTGCCACAATGAAAAACATACCGCAGGGAATGCTGACAGCTCTAAGTCTGATCAAAAAATCATAATCTCCCCTAAAAAAACATTGACATACAGTAACAAAAAGCATTGGAAAAAACAGAAGCTTCAGATGTTCCCATGTAGATTCATTTACCGCAGAAAAATATCCCACAATCCTGTTTTGACCTGACCAGTCAAAGGTAAAGTGCAATAGCACTCCAAGAACGGATATTATTATAAATAAAAGAAGTTGTGATGTTTTTGTTTTCATGGGAAGGCTCCTTAAAATGATTTATATAATTATTATAGAACAAAAAGAAAAAATTATGTATGTATCTGCCCAAAACCACCCTTCTTCCTGTAAAAGAAAATATTTTGTTGCAATTAAATTAATACAATGTTATAATAATGTGAAAAATGAAATCAGTATTTAAAAGTAGCAATAGGGTAAAGTACATAGGAGAAAGAATGTTTAAGAAAACAAAGTATTCAGTTAATAAATATATACAAATATTGTTTTACGTTCTTATAGCAATTATATTTGTCGGTTTTTTCTGCGCTGAGAGTTTACTCCCTTCAGAATTGGAACAGGAAATTGTGACGGAAAATTTAAAATATGAAGGAGATGTTATATGGGAGAAGCCGGATGGCTCAAGAGAGAAGATTACGCTGCCCGGAGAATATAATGTGAAAAAAGGGCAGGTTATGGTGCTTACAACCATACTGCCGGATGATTATAGTGAAAATACCATTGCAATCCGTGGTTCACAGCAAAATGTAAGATTATATATTGATGGGGAACTGCGTACTGAGTATGATACAAAAGATTCCAGACCTTTTGGTTCTGAATCTGCAAGCAGGTATGTATTTTGTAAAACATCAAATGAAGATGCGGGAAAAGAACTACGCATAGAACTGCAATCTAATTCACAGCGTTATTCAGGCGTGGTAAATGAAATATTCAGCGGTGATAAGATGGAGATATGGACTTACATATACAATATTTATGGTAAGGAAACCGTAAGTGCACTTTTCATTTTATTTGCCGGCATAGTGACTATTGTATTTAGTGTTGCGTTAAGTATTGCATATAAATCAAAAATTAATTTACAATATCTTGGATGGTGCATGGTGTTAGGTGCAGTATGGCTTTTGGGTGAATCAAAGTTTCGTCAGTTATTTGCTCCAAATGTTTCAGTTTTAGCATCATTATGTTTTATAGTAGTTATGCTTTGCCCTGTACCTATACTGTTGTATGTGGATAGCGTGCAGCATGGACGTTACCGGAAGTTTTATGCAATAATCCAGTGTACTGCCATTTTGAATTTACTTATTTCCAGTGTTCTGCAGTTTGCTGAAATAGTGGATTATCTGAATACACTTATTATATCTCATATTATTATGGGAAGTGCTTTTTTTGCCGTTTTTTTAACATGTTTCATAGATTATCGAAAAGGCAGGATAAAAGAATATTTATTAATTATAATAGGCCTTATGGTTGGAATGCTGGGGGCAGTTATTGAATCAATATCAGTATATTTTGTTGTGATGACATCAGGTCTCTTTTTGGGAATTGGGCTTATGCTGTTATTGTTTTTTGCCATTATTAAAAATATACAGGATATTCGGGCCTTGGAAAATAAACGAAATAAGGAACAGCTTGAAAATCGGAGAAAACAGACTGAGGCAATGTCTTTACAGATGATTCAAACTCTGTCCACAACTATTGAGGAAAAGGATGAATACACTCAGGGACATTCATATCGTGTAGCCGAATATTCAGCACTCATTGCAAGGGAACTGGGATGGGATGAAAAAGACATAGAAAACCTTAAGAACGCTGCTCGTTTGCATGATGTTGGTAAAATAGGGATACCAGACACCATTCTTAATAAACCGACAAAGCTTTTGGATGCAGAATATGAGATTATAAAAAAACATACTACCATAGGAGCTGACATTTTAAAGAATATTACTCTTATTAAGCATGTGGAGGAAGTGGCAAGATATCATCACGAGCAGTATGATGGAAGCGGATATCCGGATGGGTTATCAGGAGAGATGATTCCCATTAATGCCCGCATTGTTGCAGTGGCAGACAGCTATGATGCCATGAATTCAAAGCGTATTTATAGAAATCCTCTTTCAAAGGAAACTATTCGGAAAGAAATTAACAGGAAAAAGGGAATTCAGTTTGATCCAAAAGTAGCAGATGCATTTTTAAAACTTTTTGATGAAAATTGTTTAGATATAGATGAAACCATTGATAATACGTTTGTAAGTGATGAAACTTCAGAAATGGAAACAAATGGAACTGCAGAAGCAGGTAAGTTTATATCTGATATAGTGGATACAATGAATAATCGGAAGGATACAGAACAGATTGATTATCTTACCGGACTGCCTATGAGAAATTTAGGTGAAAAGCAGATTGCCCAAAATATGCAGGATAATGAAGGATGTCTTGTGTTTATCGATATGGACAATTTAAAGAAAATTAACGATATTTATGGACATAAATCGGGAGACAGGGTTCTTAAGTTATTGGGAGAAATAATTTCCAAATGTACAGAAAATGCCATAAGCTGTCGACTTGGAGGTGATGAATTTCTGTTTTTCCTTCCAAATGTAACGAAGGATGATGTATTAAAAATAGTTGGTAATATTTTTGAAAGTTTTAATGAGAAAAAAGAAAATGATATAGAAATCAGGGCTGCTTCTTTATCAGGTGGAATGTGCATGAGCATAAAAGGGGATTCTTTTGCGGAGTGTTATGCAAAAGCAGATAAAGCATTATATTATGTTAAGCAGAACGGAAAGAACGGTTATTCATTTTATCATCAGATACAGCAGGACAATGGACAACGTAAGAAAACAGGGGAAGATTTGAAACAGGTTGTAAAAGCCCTTAGACAAAGCGGACATTATAGCGGTGCACTGGGACTTGATAACCGTGAGTTTTCAAAAATATATGAGTATATGGCAAATCTTGGAGAGCGATATAAGCATACCTGTCATTTGGTTATGATTACTATGGATGCTGATGCAGGCAATACTATGTTTATTGAAAAGATTGAGCAGGCATTGGGATGTATGGAAACAGCTATACGCAGTAATATCAGAAATGTAGATATATGTACAAGATATAGCTCTATGCAGTATCTGTTGATTTTGTTTGAGGTTGGTACAGATAATATTTCTCAGG
>CAMENQ010000065.1 GCA_945928585.1 uncultured Roseburia sp.
TTCTTAAAAGCCTGCTCAAAAGTATACGCTGCACGTATAATATTGTTTTCCTTAAAGCAGTCGCCTATAAGCTGTAATCCTATAGGAAGTCCCTTTTTATCCATTCCGCATGGAACTGAGATACCCGGAAGTCCTGCAAGATTCACTGATATAGTATAAATATCACCAAGATACATCTTAATAGGATCCTGTAAGCTTTCTCCAAGCTTCGGGGCAGTGGTCGGTGCTGCCGGACCAAGTATGACATCATATTTTTCAAATGCCTTGTCAAATTCCTTCTTTATAAGTGCTTTAGTCCTTAATGCCTTTAAATAATATGCATCATAATAACCGCTGCTAAGTACAAAAGATCCAAGCATAATTCTACGCTTTACTTCCGGTCCGAAGCCTTCTGAACGTGTCTTTTTATACATATCGTGAAGACCGTCTGCGTGTTCTGTTCTATAGCCGTATTTTACTCCGTCAAAACGTGCAAGGTTTGAGCTTGCTTCCGCTGATGCAATAACATAGTATGCAGGAATGGCATAATCTACAAGTCCTAAATCAAACTCCTCTACAACAGCACCCTTTTCTTCAAGCACCTTAGCTGCTGCAAGTACTGCATCTGCCACTTCCTTATCAAGTCCGTCACCAAAATATGTCTTTGGTATGCCTATTCTCATACCCTTTACATCTTCTATAAGTGCAGATGTAAAGTCATAGCTTTCTCTTTTTACCGATGTGGAATCCTTTGGGTCATAAGAGGCAATAGCCTCAAGTATGGTGGCACAATCTGTTACATCCTTTGCCACAGGTCCTATCTGGTCAAGTGATGAACCGTATGCAATAAGCCCGTATCTTGAAACCGTACCATATGTAGGCTTTATGCCTGTAACTCCGCAGAATGAACTTGGCTGTCTTATAGAGCCGCCTGTATCTGAACCAAGTGCATAGCTGCATTCCTTAGCAGCAACTGCCGCACATGAACCGCCTGATGAACCACCCGGTACATGTTCTTTATTCCACGGGTTTCTGGTAACTCCATATGCTGAGGTTTCTGTTGTACTTCCCATGGCAAACTCATCCATATTTGTCTTGCCTATTATTACTGCTCCGGCTTTTTCAAGATTTAAAACAGCTTCTGCTGTATAAGTAGGATAAAAATTATTAAGTATTTTTGAACTGCAGGTGGTAAGCATACCCTCTGTACACATATTGTCCTTTATGGCTACAGGTACACCTGCAAGAGAACCCGTAAGTTCACCGGAATCTATTTTTTTCTGTACTGTCTCTGCATTTTTTATTATTTCTTCCCTGTCTGCAACGGTAACGTAACAGTTAAGCTCCTTATCCTGTGCTTCTATCTGTTCCAGTGCTGCCAGTGCTGCCTGCTTTACAGTCACCTCTCCCGATTTTATCTTTTTTCCCAGCTCAACGGCTGTTAAACTCATTAAATCCATATATAATCTCCATTCTTTGCACTTTAATCCACGGTTCTTGGAACCACGAAGCTTCCTTCCCTGCTTTCAGGTGCATTTTTTAGTATATTTTCCCTGTCATCGCCATTTGTCACTACATCCTCACGAAAAACATTATTCACAGGAAATACATGTGACATAGGCTCAACTCCTGTAGTATCAAGCTCATTCAGCTTGTCTATATAATCAAGCATACTGCCCATATCTTTCTTGGCAGCCTCCTTCTCTTCGTCGCTTAAATCAAGCTTTGCCAAAATACCGACATATTCTATTGTCTCATCCGAAATAATATTTGCCATATCTTCCTCCATCTGTCAGTTATTATTTTTCATAATCTTTATTTTATACAATTCACAATATGTTAGTCAAGTAATTTTCCTAAAATAACTATGGAAATTTGCTTTATAATGTTTTATACTATAGATATGTTTTTGTACGCATTACAATTTTAGAAAGGGTTTATAAAATGAGTTTAATAATAGGAAAAGAAAATACGTTTAGAATTGATACTCTTATATATGAAGTAGGAGATGAAATCGAAAGCATTGCATATGTTATGGAAGGAACAGTACGTGCCGAAAGTGATGACGGTGACTATATAATAGATTCCGGCAGTTTTGTCGCTGCAAAGGATTTATTTAACAAATTTTATCAGGCGGATTATTATGCCGAAGCAGGCTGCAGCCTTATGGTTTTTCCTGCCGATGACATTGATTCATTTGTTTCATTTCTCGAAAACAGTCCGGAAATCCATGCAAAGCATTACCGGGCAGTCTGCTCCATGATGGAATTCTTATATAACCAGTATTCTGTTTTATACAGTGAGATTGGAAATGTATATACATCACTTAAAAGCATCCACGAGCATTATCTTCAGTGCTGCAGCGATGCGGGCGTATCACCTTCCCACTTTATGATGCCGCACAGTGCTTCGCTATATTCATTTGAAAATCAGTCATTTGCACAAAATTACACTGTGTTTTTAAACTGCTACAGAGTTCCGAAAAAGCTTGACCTTTTATACGAGAAAAATCCATCCAACTTTTTAAGACAGCAGCTTAATATGATAACATCCATATCTACTACATATGAGGACATGGTATTCTTTTTAAAAACCATAGTTTCCTTATTTGCAAGTAAAAGCCAGGATTGTCTTTTTTATCTTGTCTCAAGCTTAATGGAACAGGTTTCGGCTGAATATTCCGAAGATGTTATGTCCCTTTTAAACGAAATGAAGAAAATAATATCTCAGATAGATGAACGTGTAAAGAAATCTACCGGCATTACACTTGACATTGACTATAACAGGGTAAACTTTTATTTTATGATGGCTTCCGGCTCAGCAGACAATGCAAAGCCTGCCGCCGGACATACTCCGGCTCATTCTGCAAAATCCTCTGACAGCTACGATGAATATGAGGATGGTCCCGACGGACTTATGGACATTGATTCACTCCTTGAAAATGACCAGCCTGCCGCAACTGAAGGCGATATAGATTTTGCAGGCAATCTTTACAATCTTTGTGAATACGGTCATATGCCGGATGAATTTTTCAGCAGATTTAATGCACAGCTTGAATCATTTATGGCTCTGCCTGATAAAGCTTCAAGGGAGGACGAGCCTCGTGCACTCCGACGTGATATTACAAATATGTACTTTGAGCTTTATGAAGCAGTATTTTTACAGTATGCTGCAGATACTGAGCCGCCTCGCACAGTGCAGATTTATCTTGATTTTGGTGTACTTGATGAAAGGCTTCTCACAAGTGAACAGCTTGATTATATTGCAAATATACCTCCTCTTATGGATACGGAACCATGCAAAGTTTATCGTATGACTGACTGGCTTATGGCAATCTACAATGGTGAAAAAATGCCTTCAAAAAATGAATTTGACAAGGATTATGTTGAATTTATCCGTGATAAAAAAAGAGAGGAGCATTTGTCACCTGAGAAGGAGCAGGCTCTTTTAAACGATAAAATTGCCAAGGTAAAATATGAGATAAATAACCTTCTTAAATATAACTGCCGTATTTTAAGCGGAAATATGCTGTCATTTACACCTATGCTTTCTACATATGATTTTGACGGCGACCTTAACAAATATGAGCTTTCTTCTAAAAGCATAAATGATGCCATAAACGACGTACTTGCCATAGATTATTCTGCATTTTACCGTGAGCAGATGTATGCAGACCTTGAAAAGAAAATAGAAAAAGAGGTTATACAGCTTCAGGTATTTCCTGACATTATCCTGTTCCCTGTATATGGTGTAAACACTGTTATGTGGCAGGATTTATCAGGCAAACGAAGCAATACACAGGGCAGATTTTTATTCCCTGCATTTTACCGTGGAAACCTTAATGACGCCATGATTACCATTATTGGACGTTTCCGCTGGGAGCTTTGCAAATCAATTATGGGCACTGCATGGAACAACGTTATCGTACCATCACTTACCGCCGAATATTCTGATTATATTCAGTTCTACAGGAAAAACCGTGACCTTTCTGCCGACAAAAAGGAGGCATTGAAGAGTCAGATTACAAGGTGCAGGAACAATACACGTGAGGTATTTATTTCCGATTATTTTATGTGGATAAAATACGAATCTGCCGGTGCCATACGATTAAACAAGGTTGCAAGGCAAATTCTTGCCACCTACTGTCCTTTCTCCAAGGAGCTTAGAGCCAAGGTAGCCGGACAGCCTATTTATGAGGATGCAATGAAACGTTTTAATATAAATCATCAGAAAAAGGCTCACGAAATGGTTACGCGTATACGTGCTTTAGAGAGAAATGGGGCTGAGATTACTCAGGTGATTTATGATACGCAGAAGTTTTATGATTTATAAAAGGGTGCCGCGCGGCAGCGGCACCCTGGTTTCAATTTTCGGTTGTTGCTTCGGTGAATGGCCTCTTGAGGAAGGATATTTAAAAATTATATCAGGTCTGCCTTTTCAAACATTATTTCCAAGGCTTATAACTCTCTTTAAATCCTCTAATCTAAATGAAACACCTCATCCAAATCTACTGACACCGGACTGTTGTCCTGGTTGGTCTCCATTATGTCTGCCATAAAATCCCACCATTTTCTGCATATGGCTGTATTTGCAGAATCATTCCATTTTTCCTCGCTCTCTATCTCCAGATATCCGTAAAGGACATTTGTTTCTTTATCCAGAAATATAGAATAATTTGTTCCTCCATATTCGTGTATCATATCCTTCATTTCATCCCACAGCTGGTTATGTCTTTTTTCGTACTCTGCTGCCATTCCCTCATACAGCTTCATTTTAAAGGCTTTTCTCATTTTCTGCCACTTCCTTTCTTTGCAGCTGTTCCGTTCTCTTTTTCATATAAAAACTTTTCAGGCAGTTTTACATTAAAATCCTTTGCCAATGCTCTGAAATTGTCAGGTGTAATGGTCTGCAGCTTATCAGGTCTCATTGACAGCATTTTCACAAGAATTTCTGCTGCCTTTTCTACTGTATGAGCCAGTCCGAAGGTCAGGTCAAAATCCTCACCTGAACAGAATATACCATGATGTGCCCATATAATAACATCGTACTTTTTCATAAGCTTTGATGAGGCTACTGCTATATCCCTGCCGCCGGGTACCATCCATTTTACCACGCCTACTCCGTCAGGAAATACTACAGGACATTCTGTTGCCATCTCCCACAGCTCTCTTGTAAAAATCTCGTCCTTGAGAGGCAGAACAAATGTAAGCGCTATGACATTTGTGGCATGACAATGATATATTACCCTGTGTTTTCCGTTTGTCACTGTCATTTTTACCTCATGGTTCATCAGATGACTTGGCAGCTCACTAGTAGGTTTTCCGCCATTTTTAAGTCCCCAAACTATACGATAATTTTCTCCAAGCTCATCTATCTCTATAATGCCTATGGCTTCCTTTGGACTTACTACTACATTTCTAAAATATTTTCCTGAACCTGTCACAAGAAAAAACTCTCCTGCAAGCTTTGGTACACTTGTTCCTATAGGTGTAAATGGTCTATCATACTTAAGATGCTCCTTTACGCCTTCTATCTCCTCAGGCTTTATTCTGTATGTAAGATTTCCTCCGTTTCTCTCATGCCAGCCCTGTAAATAACCATCATATGCCATTCTTATAAATCCCTGTACAAATTCTGCATCTAAAACTTTCATTTTAATTTAATCTCCATTCTGAAGCGTTTATCTCAAATTTGCGTCTGCCATTATGGCTGCTTTGTGACGCTCCGGCACAAATAGACGTATGAAAATGTACTAAATTCATTTGTACATTAAAAATCTGCCTTACTTTCTCTTTAAAAGTACTTCTCTCTCATACTTTTCCACATCATTGAACCAATCCGTTCCGACAGGCACTTGTTTTTTTTCACAAAAGTAATTCCACACATCTCCAAAAGGATATGTTTTCAGTTCCTCCATATATGCCATCAGCTTTGTGTTTTCGCCATTATCCTGCAGCTGCTTAAATTTCTCATTTGGCGTAAGAAGTGCATTTAACAGTGCTTTCTGCATATTTCTCATACCTACTACCCACGCTGATATACGGTTTATGCTTGCATCGAAATAATCAAGTGCAATAAACACCCTGCCTAATGCATCATTTCTTACTATTTCCTTTGCTATTTCCTTAGTTTCATCATCAAGCAAAACTACGTGGTCGCTGTCCCACCTTACACCTCTTGTAACGTGGAGTGCTATTTTTTCATTAAATAATAACATTGACGGTATTTTGTCTGAAACTACTTCTGTAGGATGGTAATGTCCGTTATCCATAAGGCTTATTATTCCGTTTTTTGCAGCATAATTGATGCAGAATTCGCTTGAGCCTACAGTGTAGGATTCCATACCTATACCAAATACCTTTGACTCAAGTGCTACATATACCTTGCTTCTGTCATAAGGCTGTGAAAGTATTTTGTCAAGTGAATCCTTAAATCTTGCTCTCGGTCCAAGCCTGTCTGCCGGCACATCTTTCAATCCGTCAGGAATCCATATGTTCATAACACATGGAATACCAAGCTCTGTAGCAAAATATTCGGCTATTCTTATACATGCCCTGCCGTGCTCTATCCAGAAGTTTCTTATTTCATCATCAGGACTTGAAAGTGTAAACTGCTCTGCCTTCGGATGTGAAAAAAATGTAGGATTAAAATCAATGCCAAGGCCTCTCTCCTTTGCAAAATCAACCCACTTCTTAAAATGTTTCGGCAAAAGCTTATCTCTGTCTGCCCACTCACCTTCCTCAAATATGGCGTAACTGGCGTGAAGGTTTATCTTATGTCTGCCGGGTATAAGCTTCAATGCCATATCCATATCTTCCATAAGTTCCTCCGGTGTAGATGCCTTTCCCGGATAATTTCCTGTAGTCTGTATGCCTCCTGTCAGTTCTCCCTTATTATCAAAGCCGGCAACATCATCTCCCTGCCAGCAGTGCATTGATATTGGTACCTTTTCCAGTGTTTCCAGTGCCTTGTCTGTATCAATACCCATTTTTTCATAAATTTTTTTTGCCTCATTGTAGCGCTCCAATACATTCATTGTTTTTATATTCCTCCATTTAATACTGTTTTACATCTGTAGAATTGTAAATTATCCTTCTTCCTTCGCTCCTGTCCTTAACAAGTCCTGTGCCTATCATCTGTGCCACTATGTTTCCTATGGCTGTCGCCTCAGACGGCCCTGCATATACCTTTTTCCCCGTAGCCTCTGATGTCAGTCTGTTAAGATAATCAGCATTACATCCGCCGCCTACTATGTATATTGCATCAAATTTTCTGCCGCTTAGCTCCTCAAGTTCTTTCACTGTGTCTGCATATGAGATGCTTAGACTTTTATATATGGTTTTTGCAAGCTGTCCGGGTGTCTCAGGTATCCTGATAAAATGATGTTTTCTGCAATATTCCTTTACTGCCTCCGTCATACTGTCCGGTGCTAAAAAGCTTTCGTCGTTTACATCTATAACAGCCTCGAAATCCTTCTCCTGTTCTGCCATATTACACAGTTCCTCAAAGGAATATTTCCTTCCAAACTCGTTTCTTACTGATTGTATCATCCACAGCCCCATTATATTTTTAAGGTATCTGAAGGTATCACCAAACCCGCCTTCATTTGTCATATTTTTATTTAATGATTTATCACTGCAGTCAGCCTTTAAAAGCTCTATACCCATTAATGACCATGTACCTGAGCTTATATAAATACCGTTTCCGTCATAAGGCACCGACAATACGGCAGAGCCTGTATCATGTGTAGCCGGAAGCATAACTGAAAGATTATATCCCACCTTATCTGAAATATTTCTCCTTAAGCTTCCTACTCTTGTGCCGGGCTTTACTATAGGCTTAAAAATCCTCCTTGGGAAACCAAGTCTGTCTATAAGTTCAAAATCCCAGTCACCTGATGCTGCTGCCACAAGCCCTGTGGTCGTGGCATTGGTGTATTCCGTCTGCATAACTCCCGTAAGAAGAAAATTCAGATAATCAGGTATCATAAGCATATGCTGCGCCCTGTCTAAAATATCAGGTTCCTTCTCTTTATGTGCCGCAAGCTGAAATATTGTGTTAAATATCTGCTTTTGTATACCTGTCCTGAAATACAGTTCCTCCTGTGAAGCCTTTCCATAGACTACTCTATCCATTCCCTCTGTCCTGTGGTCCCTGTAGCCGTATGTGGCTCCCACTATATTTTCATTATTATCTAATAGTACATAGTCTACTGCCCACGTATCTATTCCCATATATACAGGTGTTTTCCCAAGCTGTCTGCATTTTTTCATTCCCTCAAGGACTGAATTGAAAAGCTTTTCTATGTTCCAGCAGAGATGTCCGTCCTTTTTCTCCATTCCGTTGTCAAAACGATAGACCTCCTCTGTTTTTAATATGCCATTTTCAAGCCACCCCAATATGTGCCTTCCGCTTGAGGCACCTATATCCACTGCTAAATAGTAATCCATACTGCCTCCTTATATATCCTGTAAATGCTCTCCGTATATATTATTTATACCTTCCTCCATTTCACCAAAAGCTTTTATATATTTATTTAATATATTGTCTATTATTTTTTTAGCCGCCTGCTCATTGTATATATGAGTAGTATCGTTTCTCTGCTGCAGCATTTCTAACCATATTTCTTCATCTATAAAATCAAAATAAGTATGGGCTGCTTTTAATATTGCCCTCGGTGAACCTGTAGCGGCAATGCTTTTTCCTTCATATGCCAATAATTCCTTCAGCACCTTCCAACTCAATTCAAACTGTATGTAAAACTTATCTATAATACCACTTATGATAAATTCATTATTCAAATCTTCATCAGGTGCTTTCTGCAAAACCTTTAAATGCTTTGAATATTCGTCATATTTTTTCATATAAAACCACCCCGTCTCTCTCTATTTCCCTTACCAGTTCCTCCGAAATATATGGTTCATCCATATTTATAATGTCAAGCTCTAACAACGACCATAATTCCTCATTCAGGCACTCATAAAGCTTATTAAAATCCGGACAGCCATATACTGCCAAATCTATATCGCTTTTAGGATTATTTGTTCCTCTTGCCCTTGAGCCGAACAGAACTATCTTTTCGGCTTTATGGTTCCCGGCCATCTCGGCTATTTGATTGTATACACGTTCTATAGGTACTTCCATATAAACTGCTCCGTCTCATATATATTTCTAATTATTGATTATACCCTCTGATTATATATTTTACAAGTTAAGATTCTTTCCACTTTGAAATTTTTGTTTGCGTGAAATGCAACATTCCTCTATTTACTCCTAATTTTTCTGAAATAAATTTTAATATTTCTACATCACCACATTCACCACATATCTCTATTTTTTTTCCTTTTAAACTGCAAATAAAACTTTCTCCATATTGCTTAAACAATATATGCTCAAGTTCTGCTAAATCAATTCTTTTTCCAAGAAGTTTGACATACTTATCATTTCTACCTATTACATACCAATAACCTTCGTCATCAAAATATCCACAATCACCGGTTTGCAATACTCCATCTCTTTCATCATCTGTATTTAAGTCATTATAAGTATGACTATATCCCATAAAAACATTTTTTCCTTTATAAATAATTTCCCCTTCTTCATATGGCTTAAATATTTCTTCTCCATTTTCATTCCAAAGTGTAAAAGTTCCTCCTACAGGTTTCCCTATAGAGTTCGGTTTTGTAAGAATTTTACTCGGATTAAGGTATGACATTCTCGCCGTCGCCTCTGTTT
>CAMENQ010000066.1 GCA_945928585.1 uncultured Roseburia sp.
TCCTTCTTCTGTTTTGATATAATAAAAACCGCCTATACCTTTTATTATTTTTCCCTGAAATTTTTCTTTACTCATAAGCTGCCTTACTGGAATACTGCTTTAAACTCTCTTGTTACAGTTTCTGTAGTTTCTTTCCACACAGGCTCTTCGTCTGTACCCTCATTTACATATGTGATATATTTCATTGTAATGGTAAGTGTTGCTTCTGTTCCGCTTGCTGCTTCCCTTGTTATTTTTATCTGACCTTGCTTCCATTCAGATGTAAATTCGGCATCCTCAAGTTCAATATTTGACGAAGCAGTATCACCGCTTTCAAGCTTATATGTTACTACTGCTGAGATTTCTCCTTTTATTGGCGTATCTTTTCCATCTTTATCCTTAACAGTTATAATATCAGTAATCTGTGATGCACTTATACTTGCAAAAGTTGCTGCTTTTTCAGGTGCTTCTGTCGGTGGTTCCGTCGGTGCCTCTGTAGTCGGTGCAGGTGTTGTAGTCTCAGGCTCCTTCTTTCCGGCACTTATAACTACACCTATCTCCGTTCCCCTAGGAACGCTCTTTCCGCTTGCAATACTTTGATTGATGATTCTGCCCTTCTCTATGGTATCGCTGTTTTCTTCTTTTATAACATTAAGAGTAAGTCCAAGCCCTGAAAGTGTTTCTCTTGCTCTTTCCTCTGTTAAGTCCTCAAGCTTTGGAACTTCTACATCTGATGTATCTGTACCCTGGCTTACTACTAAAGTAATGCTGTCACCAAATTTTGCTTTAGCACCTATCTCCGGCTTTGTCTTTATAACCTTATCTATTTCTATCTCATCATTTATCTCATATTCAAATGAAACTACAAGACCATACTCCTCACCCTCAAGAAGTTCCTGCGCTTCTGTCTTTGTCTTATTCTTTACATCCGGTATGGTTATTTCCTTCGGGCCTTCACTTACTGTAAGAAGAACGGTCGTATGCTTATCAACAACTGTATCTGCATCGATTGACTGCTCTATAACATATCCCTTTGGATATGTATTGCTTGCTTCTCTCTTTTCTATCTTAAAGCCTAAGCTCTTATTTGAAAGCTCATCTACCGCATCATCCTCTGCCTTGCCTACTACATTTGGAACTATAGTCTGCTTGTCGCTTATTGTTGACTGTTCTGTTTTAGTTTCTGTCTTGTTTTCACTATTTCCATCACTGGATTCACATCCGCCAAATGCCTTTATGAGTACTAATATAACTACTATGGTTACAACTACTGCTCCAACAATACCTGATATTGTAATGATTTTATCAAGCTTTGGACTTACTGAATCTATGTCATCATCTTCTCCAAACACATCATCATCACTTAAGTTGTCATCATAGCTTCCTTCCTGGCTTTTTTCAGATAAGTTATCACTTCCTGTCTTTTTTATTACAGGAGCTTCATCCTCTGATAAAAGTACAACAGTTCCACCATCTGCAGCCGGCACCATCTGTACAAAATCCTCATTAGGTGTTATTAATGACTTCTTTAAATCAGCAATAAGAGAAGACACCTTTAAATATCTTCTTTCCGGCTTCTTCTGTGTACATTTTGCAATTATCTTTTCAACACTAATCGGCAATTCCTCTACATAATTCCTTGGATTTGGCATTTCCTCATTTATATGCTGCAATGCTACACTTACTGTGGAATCTCCCTCAAAAGGAACTTTACCTGTAATCATTTCGAATAAAGTAATACCAAGTGAGTATATATCACTTTTTTCATCTATATAACCGCCCTTTGCCTGCTCAGGTGAGATATAGTGAACAGAGCCCATTGCATTTCCGTTTATAGTATGTGATGATGCAGCCCTTGCTATACCAAAGTCTGTAACCTTCACCTTGCCCTCTCTTGAAATCATTATGTTCTGAGGCTTTATGTCTCTGTGTATAATATGATTATTATGAGCTGCCTCTATTCCCTGAGCCACCTGAATGGCTATGCTTACAGCCTCTTTAACGGGAAGATTTCCCTTCTTTTCTATATACTTTTTAAGAGTTATTCCCTCAATAAGCTCCATTACAATGTAGTATATTCCATTGTCATCACCTACATCATATACATTTACTATATTCGGATGTGTAAGACCTGCTGCTGACTGTGCTTCTACCCTGAACTTTGATACAAAGCCTGTATCCTCACTAAATTCAGACTTAAGTACCTTTATTGCCACATAGCGGTTAAGCTTATGGTCCTTAGCCTTGTATACATCTGACATTCCGCCGGAGCCTACCTTGTCAATTATCTCATATCTGTCGCTTATAAACATACCTTTTCTTATCATATAAATATCCATGCCTTTCTTTTATGGTTCAATAAGTACGGCTGTAATGTTATCCATACCACCATTTTTATTTGCCACTTCTATAAGAGTTTTTACTGCTTCCCTTATATCTGTTTCGCCATTGACAATATTCTTAATATCGTCATCCTCCACCATATTCGTGAGTCCATCGGAGCACATAAGTAATTTTTCACCCTTTATGCTTTTTATCTCAAAAAAGTCTGCCATAGTACCTTTCTCTACTCCAAGTGCCCTTGTCAGATAATTTTTTTTCTCATGATTTTTGGCGCTGTTTTTATCAAGTTTTCCAAGAGTTACCATTTCCTGAACAAAGGAATGGTCTCTTGTTATCTGTCTGATTTCTTCACCTATGACATACAGCCTTGAATCTCCAATGTTAGCTATGTATATTACATCATTACACACTGAAGCCATAACAAGTGTAGTTCCCATACCTTCAAACTCCGGTGTGCTTTGTGATTTAACAAGAAGCTTTTCATTTGCTGTTTCAATTGCCTTCTCCATAATAGATACCAGGTCATTTGAAGTATTTTCGGAAATTTCACTTATAATGGTGTTTACTGCTTCTCTCGAAGCAACATCACCCGCCTTATGACCACCCATACCGTCAGCTACAATAAATATATTGGGGAGGTTGCCTACAGGCTCAGTTGAAACATAAAAATAATCCTGATTCATCCGGCGATTGACTCCTATGTCAGTCTTACCATATGCTATCACCATTCTCCCTCCTTTTTGTTATGTTCCTTAGTTTCCTCATTTTTTTCGTTTCCTTCAATATTTTCCTTATAACTCTTTCTTAATTGTCCACAGGCTCCCTGTATATCTCTTCCCATTTCCCTTCTTATAGTAACATTTATTTTATATTTTTCAAGGACATTTTTAAATTTTTCTACATCCTTTTTTATGGATTGCCTGAAATTACGCTCTTTTATAGGATTTACAGGTATTAAATTTACATGGCAGTTTATGCCCTTAAGAAGTTCCCCCAGACGTTTAGCCTCATCTTTCCTGTCATTTACCCCTGCAACAAGGCTGTATTCAAAGGTTATCCTTCTCCCTGTCACATCAAAATAATATCTGCATGCATTTAAAACTTCTTCTATGGTATACTTATTTGCCACAGGCATAAGTTCCTTTCTTGTGACATCATCTGATGCATGAAGGGATATGGCAAGGGTAATCTGCATTTTTCTGTCTGCAAGTTCTCTTATTTTTGGTACAATGCCACAGGTTGACAGTGTAATATTTCTCTGACTTATATTTATTCCATTTTCATCAGATATAAGCTTAAGAAATTTCATTACATTATCAAAATTGTCAAGAGGCTCTCCACTTCCCATAAGTACTACATTTGATACTCTCTCCCCTGTATCCTTCTGTATTCGGTATATTTCGTCAAGCATCTCCGACGGGGTAAGCTGTCTCTCCAGGCCGTCAAGTGTTGATGCACAAAATCTGCATCCCATTCTGCAGCCTACCTGAGTGGATATACATACGGAATTGCCGTGATGATACCTCATAAGTACACTTTCTATGATATTTCCGTCATTAAGCTCATAAAGATACTTTCTTGTTCCGTCAATTTGGGAAACAAGTACCTTAACAGGCTTCACTGAATATATTTCTGCTGTGCTTTTAAGCTTTTCCCTCAATGTAACCGGTATATTTGTCATCTCGTCAAATTCTGTTACAAAATCCTGATGAAGCCATTTATATATCTGCTTTGCACGGAAACGCTTTTCCCCAAGGCTTTCTATATATTCAGTTAATTCCTCCATATCTAATGATTTAATATCTGTCATTATATTATCCTTCTCGCTATATTTTTCTCCTTAGCTTACTTATAAAAAAGCCGTCTGTTCCGTCAATTCCCGGAAGCATCTGTATATAACCGTTCTTTGCCGTATCTTTTCTAAGTCTTTCCGGCAGCATAATCTCTATGTCCACAGGTTCATAATCAAAATTATCGATAATCCAGTTAAAGTTATCAATGTTTTCTGATTTATTTGTAGTACAGGTGCTAAATACAATATATCCGCCTTTTTTCACATATTTCAAAGCATTTTTCAATATGTCCCTTTGGATTTTAACAAGTGTATCCTGTTTTTCAGCCGTCATATTATATTTTATATCGCTTTTCTTTCCTATAACTCCCAGTCCTGAACATGGCAAATCTGCCATAACTATGTCTGCCTTTTCTACAGATGAAGAATCAAACTCAAGTGCATCTGCCACTATTGCAGTTATGTTTTTTGCTCCATGCCTTTCTATGTTTTCTTCAATAAGTTCTATTTTCCGTTCAGTTAAGTCCCTTGCCTCAACAAAGCCTGTATCCTTCATAAGTTCACACATATGAAGACTTTTTCCTCCCGGTGCCGCACATATATCTATGCAGTAATCACCTTTCTTTGGTGCTGCCACCCTTGCCGCCATCATAGAGCTTATGTCCTGTACACTTATATATCCGCCCTGAAATGTTTCCAGCCTTGTTATATAATCAAAATCACTTATATATAATCCTGTATCATAAGGCGTCTTTTCTACCGTAACTCCTTCTTTTTTAAGCATAAGAATAACTTCTTCTTCTGTAGCCTTAAGTGTATTTGTCCTTACGGTAATTATGCCTTTCTTCTTATCATCAAGAGTTGATTTTATCATCTTTGAGGCTTCCTCTGTACCATACTGGTATATCCATTGTTCTACTATCCATTTTGGAGTTGAATACATAATGGATAAATACGTTACCAAATCCTCTGATGCGTTAGGATATTTTATTTTGTCCAGATTTCTTGCTATATTTCTAAGGACACCGTTTACAAAACCTTTCAGTTGTCCAAAGCCTCTTTTTACTGACAGCTTTACTGCCTCATTTACGGCAGCCGCATTTGGAACGCTGTCCATATATAAAAACTGATACACTGTCATTCTTAGTATGTTTCTGATAACAGGCTTCATTTTATTTACCTTTACGGTAGAATACTGATTAATAATATAATCTATCAGTATAAGGTTTTCCATAGTTCCTTCCGTCACTCTTGTAATGAAGCTTCTCTCAGTTTTTTCAAGATACTGGTGTTTTTTAAGCATATTGCCTACGGAAATATGGCTAAATGCTCCGTTTACGTTTATTTCCAAGAGTAAATCAAGCACTAATTCTCTTGTGTTAACTGAATTAGTCACGATTTCTTCCTCCCGCTATGATAATCAGTCTCACAAGCTGGAGTATGGATGTAGCTGCTGCAGCTACATATGTCATGGCTGCTGCGCTAAGCACCTTTCGTGAGCCCTTAATTTCCTCACCGCCAAGTATTCCCTGGCTTTCAAGCATTGTAAGAGCCCTGCTTGATGCGTTAAACTCCACCGGCAGTGTGATAATCTGGAAAAGGACTGCACAGCTGAATGCTATAAGTCCTATGGTAATAAGAAGACTGCCTGTTTTTGCAGTAAAAAACAATCCTATAATAACAAGTATATATCCAAGATTTGAACCTATATTCGCCAATGGAACAAGTGCGCTTCTTATGGATAATGGTGCATATCCCTTTGCATGCTGAACTGCATGACCGCACTCATGTGCCGCTACACCAACGGCTGCAACCGATGAATTGTTGTAGGTTGCATCAGATAGTCTTAAAACCTTGTTTCTTGGATCGTAATGGTCTGAAAGTCTTCCCGATACTCTCTCTATTCTTACGTCATATATCCCCTGACTGTGAAGAATACGTTCTGCCGCCATAGCTCCTGTAATTCCTGAATAGCTTCTTACTTTTGAATATTTGCTGAATACAGTGTTTACTCTTGCACTTGCAATCAGCGATAGTACCAGTCCTATCAGTGCAAATATAAGGGTTGGATCATAATAATAAATATAACCAAACATTTTTATTCCTCCTAGTCTAAAACAAAGTCTCACCAGGCAGCGAGACTTGTAAATTCGCATTCGCGAATTTTTGGTTTCTTAATTCTACGCTGTTGCTTTTTGTTTTTTAACTCCGGTAAGCTGTCATGTGCCAAGTATGTCGTTCTGACTAAGTTTCACGCCTGAAAGAAAAGCTTTTGTCTCCATACGCTTTTTTCCTTCAAGTTGTAATTCCTTTATACAAAGAATATCCTCTCCTGTTTTAACTCCAAAATAATCTTTTGCAACTATTGCCACCTGTCCATAAGAAAGTTTATCATAATCTGCATTTTCAGGCAATTCAGACTGTGGCATGACAAATGCTTTCCAAAGCTTCATTGTTTTTCCATTAAACGTAGTATATGCACTTGGCCATGGATTTAATCCTCTTATCAGTCTTTCAATCTCCTGTGCAGGCTTTGAAAAATCTATTTTTCCAAGATCTTTTGTAAGCATTTTGGCATATGTGCTTTCCTCATTATTCTGCTTAGTTCTCACTGCAGTACCTTTTTCAAGCTTATCCATAGTGATAAGTATTGTCCGACCTCCTGCCTCTGCCAGCTTATCGTGAAGAGTCGCTGCCGTATCCTCATCTGTTATTTCTACCTCTGTCCTGTCAAGCATATCACCTGTATCAAGTCCAACGTCCATCATCATAGTTGTAACACCTGTTACTTTTTCGCCGTCAATAATAGACCACTGTATAGGTGCTGCTCCTCTGTATTTCGGTAAAAGCGATGCATGAACATTTACGCAGCCGTATTTTGCCATGTCAAGTATGGACTTTGGTAAAATCTGTCCATAAGCGGCTACTACTATAATGTCAGGATTATAACCTTTTAATATTTTCTCAAATTCCGGATTATTTTTTATTTTTTCCGGCTGGTAAACAGGAATATTATATTTTATGGCAAGCTCCTTTACAGGCGGAAACTGGATTTCCTTTCCTCTGCCCTTTGGCTTGTCCGGCTGTGTAACTACCGCCACAACATCATGTCCTTTATCAAGTATTGCTTTAAGCACCGTCACTGCAATATCCGGTGTTCCCATATATATTACTCTCAAGCCTTAATTTCCTTCCTCTCCATATGCTTCTTCTTCACTCATAAGTCTGCCCTCTGCCTTTTCCACAAAAAGATGACCGTCAAGATGGTCACACTCATGACATATTGCCCTTGCCAGAAGTTCTGTTCCTTCTATTTCAACTTCGTTAAAATCTCTGTCAAGTGCCTTTACCTTTACATAATTTGGTCTTGTAACAACACCAACCTTTCCCGGTACACTTAAACAGCCTTCATTTCCGGTCTGGCTTCCGCTTGTCTCAAGTATCTCCGGATTTATGAGAACTATCGGGTTATCGTCTGTATCTATAACCACCAGTCTCTTAAGTATACCTACCTGTGGTGCAGCCAGTCCCACACCATTTGCTTCATACATAGTGTCAAACATATCATCTATAAGCTGCTGCAGTTTCTTTGAATTTTCTTTAACCTCCCTGCATACCTTATTTAATACATCATCGCCCTGATATCTTATATTTCTAAGTGCCATATTTATCCTCATTTCTGCACACTTATTCTATAAAAATATTTTTGTGTCGTGTGTGCCCGGACACAAAATGTTGCCCTTTAGTGTACCATATTTTTCTCAAATAATCAACATTCTAATAGCCGCTCATAGGGTTAAAATCATACTGAACGCTTATATTTTTATATTTCTCCTCTGCAGGCAGTATGCTTTCCATATAATCCTTTATTTTGGTAAGTATACCATAATTTTCTGATTTAATATAATAAACTTTTCTGAAAACATCATTAATTTTTGATATTCCTGCATCAGCCGGCCCTATAAACCTTATTTTATCTTCTTCAATAAGCTCTTCCTTTTCACAAAGGTCAATAAATCTTGATTTTGTCCATTCTGCAAATTCATCAAGAATACTTTTTTCCTTTGATGTCATAAGTATTGCCATCATATGATATACAGGGGGATATTCCATAAGTGTCCTGTATATTTTTTCCCTATTGTAAAATTCATCATAATCCTGCTTTGATGCTGATATAATGGCAGGATTTTCAGGAGTATACGTCTGTATAACAACAGCTCCCTCTTTTTCTCCCCTGCCTGCTCTCCCGGCAGCCTGTGTCAGAAGCTGGAATGTTCTCTCTGAGGCTCTGTAATCAGATGCATACAGCGACAAATCTGCTGCTATGACCCCCACAAGTGTTACATTAGGAAAATCATGTCCCTTTACTATCATCTGTGTACCTATAAGTATATCTGCATCTCCGTTTGCAAAGGCCGAAAGTATTTTTTCATGTCCATCCTTTCCGGTAGTGGTGTCCATATCCATTCTTAAGGCTCTTGCAGACGGGTACATTTTATGTACTGCATCTTCTACCTTCTGGGTGCCTATGCCAAAGGCTGCTATATACCTTGAGCCACATTCCGGACATAATTTTGGCATCGGTATGGTATATCCGCAATAATGACATACAAGATTATCTTCTGCCTGTGAAACATTATTGTAAATTTTCTTATATTTATCCGTATGAAGTGTAAGTCCTACATCACAATGAGGGCATTTCATTGCCTTTCCACAGCTGCGGCACGATACAAAGCCTGCAAAGCCGCGCCTGTTTATAAATAATATTATCTGTTCCTTTTTCTTTAATCTGTCTAAAATAAGGCTGTTTAACTCCTCCGAAAACATAGTTTTATTTCCCTTTTCAAGCTCCTGTCTCATATCTGCCACATATACATCCGGAAGCTTTGCGGTTTTTGCCCTTTCTGTCATGAGATGAAGCTTATATTCTCCCTTTTCTGCCCTGTAATAGGAATCTACAGATGGTGTTGCCGAGCCAAGCACTACCTTTGCTCCTGCCTCCTTCGCCCTGAAAACAGCTACTTCCCTAGCGTGATACTTTGGAACACTTTCACTTTTATATGTACCCTCATGCTCCTCATCTATAATGATAAGTCCAAGATTTCTAAAAGGTGTAAATATGGCAGAACGGGGACCAATCATTATCTTTACCTTTCCTGATTTTGCAAGTTCAAACTGGTCGTATTTTTCCCCCGGTGACAGCTTTGAATTTACTATGGCTACCTTATCTCCAAACCTTTTGTAGAAACGCATAACAGTCTGGTATGTAAGTGCTATTTCAGGTATAAGAACAATTGCTTCTTTTCCTGATTTTATTTCATTATCAATAAGCTCCATATATACTTCTGTTTTTCCGCTTCCCGTTACCCCCTTTATAAGATGGACTGTTTCGGAGCTTTTTTCTATATCTTCAACGACCTTTTTTTGTATATCATTAAGTATAATATTATACTCTTTTTCCATATCTGTTTTTATGGGAGTTCTGTAAATTCTTTCACTTTCTATCCTTAATATTCCAAGCTCTTCAAGTTCTTTTATTGGTTTTG
>CAMENQ010000067.1 GCA_945928585.1 uncultured Roseburia sp.
ATAACTTTCACAATTAAAACATAAAATTATAAATGTAAAATATTTACAACAAATACAAAATATGCTTAAATATATAAATGTATTATTTGGCAGAATAGGAGAGATATATGGCAGATAAATTAAGACGATGGATGTATGGAAGATATGGTACTGACAGATTAACAAAGCATATGATGACTTTGGCAATAATACTCCTTATAGTATCTATGTTTTGGGGCAGGGGTATATTGTATCCTTTAAGTATCGTAGTGCTTGTATATGCATATTTCAGAACATTTTCAAAAAATATACAGAAAAGATATGCAGAAGGTATGGCATATGAAAGATTTATTGGGAAAATAAAGAAGTTTCCTAAGGAAATGGCTATGCGGAGAACGCATCATATATACAGATGTCCTAACTGCAGACAGAAGATAAGAATACCACGGGGAAAGGGACGTATAGAGATAATATGTCCAAAGTGCAGAACCGGCTTTATTAAAAAAAGTTAGAAAAGATGTGAAAATATAAAATTACAGGCAGCCGATTATAATAATCAGCAGAAAAGGAAAAGATGTTTGGATATATTATAGCAAATAAACCGGAACTTAAAATAAAAGAATATGAAATATATAAAAGCTACTATTGCGGGCTGTGTAAGACTCTTGGAAAAAACAGCGGTCAGATAGCCAGATTGTCATTGTCTTATGATATGACATTTGTATATATTGTACTTTCAGCACTTTATGAGCCAAAAGAAAGCAGAAAACCGGAAAAGTGTGTGCTACATCCTGTCAAAAAACAATGTGTTATGGTTAATTCCATAGCTGATTATGTTGCGGATATGTCTGTGTTTATGACATATTTAAAGGGCAGAGATGACTGGAAAGACAGGGAAACCATGAAAAAAAGCATAGCGGGCCGTCTTACCATGGATATAACTGAAAAAAGCTATAAGCAGATAAAGGAAAAATATCATAACAAGGTAAGCTTCATACTTTCACGGATGAAAAGATTGGACGAGGGAGAAAAACACAACAGTGATATTGACTATATGGCGGGAGCCTTTGGAGATATTATGGGTGAAGTTTTCTGTATGAATAACGATATATGGGAGATGACAGTAAGAAAAATGGGATTTTACCTTGGAAAATTCATTTATCTTATGGATGCATATGAGGATATTGAAAAGGATATAAAGACAAAAAATTACAATCCTTTTTTTGATGCGTACAGGAGACTTGGAAAAGAGATGTTTGATGAATATGCAGAAAAAATACTGATTATGATGATGGCAGACTGCACGAGAGAGTTTGAAAAACTTCCCATAGTGGAAAATGTGGAATTAATAAGAAACATCTTATACTCAGGAGTATGGACAAAATATAGAAAAATAAAAGGAAACGGAAAAAAAGATGAATAATCCCTATGATGTTCTTGGCGTATCGGAAAGTGCGTCAGACGACGAAATTAAAAAAGCATATAGAAAGTTAAGCAGGAAATATCATCCTGATGCAAACATAAACAATCCTAACAAATTACAGGCTGAGGAGAAGTTTAAGGAAGTACAGCAGGCATATCAGCAGATAATGGATATAAGAAGCGGTAAAGCCGGAAGCTACGGGACCGGCTATGGAAACAGCGGTTCGGGCAGTACAAATCCATTTGATGACTTTGGTTTTGGAGGATTTGGGGGTTTTAATCAGAGACAGAGAACAGCGTCAAATCAGACGGCTGATGAAAAATACCTTACGGCGGCATATGATTATATAAGAACAGGCTATTATGAGCAGGCGTTAAATGTACTTATGCAGGTCGAAACAAGAAATGCAAGGTGGTATTTCTTAAGTGCCATTGCAAATCTTAACGTAGGAAATAATATTATAGCGGAGCAGCATGCGGCACAGGCTGTAAATATGGAGCCTGACAATATGGAATACAGGGCTTTGTATTCACAGATACAGCAGGGGGCTACCAGGTATACCCAGAGAAGTGAGCCTTATGGAGGTATGCAGATGAGTGGAGATCCATGTATGCAGTGCTGTATGGCAAATCTTCTTTGTAATTGCTGCTGCAGGTGTATATAGTGAAGGAGAGCCGGTTAAACTTTCAAAACTTTTTTCGTATAGCAATGATTGGTCAGCAGTAGGAAAGATAGTTATAGAGATAGAGTTACAGGAAGGCAATAATACCATCAGGATGTAAAAAAAATTAAGATTTAGTGGTGAATCAGCTGTAAAATCGGTAATCAAAACTTGAAAAAAAAATAAAAGAATGATAAAATAATAAGTTGCGAGATAGAAATCGCAGCTTATTATTTTTGAAAGAAAAATTTTACGATTTCTGTCAATAGAGCAGTTGAAATAAATAGTAGGAAAGGAAATGATAAAAATGGTAAAGGTTGACATAATTTCAGGATTTTTAGGTGCAGGAAAGACTACACTTATTCAGAAACTTTTGAAGACTGTATATGCAGGTGAAAATGTTGTTCTTATAGAAAACGAGTATGGAGAGATAGGAATAGACGGAGGCTTTTTGAAAGAGGCCGGTATAGAGATAAAGGAAATGAACTCAGGCTGTATATGCTGTTCTCTTGTAGGTGATTTCAGCGAGTCATTAAAGGAGGTAGTAAAGACATACAATCCTGCCCGTATTATTATAGCGCCTTCAGGAGTCGGCAAGCTTTCTGATGTAGTAAAGGCAGTGGAGGGAGTAGCAGGAGAACTTGATATGGAAGTAGCCTACAAGGCAGTTGTAATTGATGTTACTAAGGCTAAAATGTATGTTAAGAATTTCGGAGAGTTTTATTTAAATCAGATAGAAAATGCCAATACTATTTTCTTTAGCAGAACTGATATAGCTAAGGAAGGTAAGGTAGAGGAGGCACTTGCCATAATAAAGGAGCATAATGATGGAGCCGCAGTTGTTACTACTCCGGTTGAACAGCTTGATACAGATGCCATAAAGTCAGCACTTATGAATAATAATGGAGTGGCTCATATGCTTGAAGAGGAGAAACATCATCATCACGAAGATGAGGAGTGCTGCCACGGCCATCACCATCATGTCGATGATGACGATGAATGCTGTCACGGTCATCACCATCACGATGATGACGATGATGAATGCTGCCACGGTCATCACCATCACGACGATGACGATGATGAATGCTGCCACGGTCATCACCATCACGACGATGATGACGATGAATGCTGCCACGGTCATCACCATCACGACGATGATGATGAGTGCTGTCACGGTCATCATCATGACGATGACGACGATGAGTGTTGTCATGATCATCACCATGACCATCATCATCACCATGACCATGAGGACGGATGTTCATGCGGACATGACCACGACCACCATCATCACCATCATGCAGATGATGTATTTACAAGTTGGGGAACAGAGACTCCTGCTGCATTTACAGAGGACAGGCTTAAGGATATATTTGAAAAATTTGAGAGAGAGACAAAGGGCTCAATTCTCCGTTCAAAGGGTATAGTAAAGGCAGAAGGAAAAGAACAGTGGATTTACTTTGATTATGTTCCGGGACAGTTTGATTTAAGATACGGTGCACCTGATTATATAGGCAAAGTGTGTGTTATAGCTTCAGGCTACACAGAAGATGAGCTTAAAGACATTTTTCTTGGTTAATATATAATGTTTACAAAACTATAAAGCATTATGGAAAGGAACAAAAAAATGGATGATATGAAACAGGTCTTTATCATATATGGATTTCTTGAGGCAGGAAAGACACAGTTTATAAATTTTACACTGGCGCAGGATTACTTTCAGATGGACGAAACTACACTTCTCATAGTATGTGAGGAGGGAGCAGAGGAGTATGACGAGGAAGTACTGAAAAAAAGCAACACCCGCATGGAAGTCATAGAAGATGAAAAAGATTTTAATTTAGATACATTAAATGAACTTAATAAAAAATACAGACCGGAGCGTATTCTTATAGAGTACAATGGCATGTGGAACTGTAAAAATATTGAGCTTCCTGATGACTGGGAAATTCGTCAGCAGATGACTATAGTTGACGGCGTTACCTTCGAGACATATTTTAATAATATGAAGTCTATGTTTGCCGATATGATAAGAAATTCAGAGCTTCTTATTATGAACAGATGCCACGATACAGATAAGCTTAACAGCTACAAGATGAGTATAAAAGCCATAAATACAGGTATCGAGGTAGTATTTGAAAATGAAGAGGGAGAGATTGATTTACCTCTTACTGATGAGGATCTGCCATACGATATGAAGGCTGACATTATTGACATAGACGAAAAGGATTATGGCATATGGTATCTTGATATGTGGGATAACACAGACCGCTATGCAGGAAAAAAGCTTCGTGTAAAGACAATGGTAATGAAAGAACCGGGACTTCCAAAAAATTATTTTGTGGCAGGAAGACCGGCAATGACCTGCTGTGCAGATGACATAGTATTTATGGGTGCCATATGCAAAGCAAGGGAAGCCAAAAATCTTGAAAATAAGGACACAATAGAGCTTACATTTACAATCGTTGATGAATACAGAAGTGATTATGGCGGAAACGGGCCTGTGCTTTATGCAGAGAAAATAGAGAAAATTCCACCATTAAAGCAGCCGATAGTATCAATGAATTAAAGAGAAAGCAGTGTAAAATACAGAAATATAACGTATTAGGAGGAAAAGATGAGAATTATATTCATACGTCATGGCGACCCTGATTATGCAAATGATACATTAACTGCAAAAGGAAGAATAGAGGCAGAGCTTTTGTCTGAAAGGGTGAAAAAATGGGATGTAAAGGATTTTTACTGTTCACCCCTTGGAAGGGCAAGGGATACGGCTGCCTATTCTTTAAATAAAATGAACAGGGAAGCCAAAGTCTTTGACTGGCTTCAGGAGTTTTATTATCCGGTAAAAGATCCTGTTACGGGAAATAACCGTATATCATGGGATTTCTTTCCGTCATACTGGACTGAGCAGGAGACAATGTATGATAAGGATAACTGGATGAATACACCTGTGTTAGCTACAGGTGATATTGCAGCTAAGGCTAAAATGGTATATGACGGCATAGACGGCATACTTAAGGACCATGGCTATGAAAGATGCGGCAATTACTATAAGGCAGTAAAGCCAAATACTGATACTATAGTTATATTTAGTCATCTAGGGGTAAGCTTTGTAATGCTGTCCCATTTACTTGGAATATCGGCACCGGTGTTATGGCAACAGTTTTTTGTGGCACCGACATCTGTAACTGAGGTGTGTACAGAGGAAAGAGAAAAAGGTAATGCTACATTCAGAGTGAAAAAGTTTGGAGATGTGAGCCATCTTTATGTAGCAGGAGAAAAGCCGTCTGATTCCGGTTTCTTTCAGGAGACTTTTTAATATAATAGGAAATTCTTGTCTGACAGAAAAGTAACAGTTCAGCCTTGCTGTCTGTGGTGCCGGAATATTCACTGCACCACAGACAGCAAGGCTGAACTGTTACACAGAAAATTGTTTGGCAATCAAAATATATTGCCATATCACACAAGGTGTGATAAAATATGAAAGTAATTTGTAAAAAAACGTGTAAAGTTATATATGTATAGCTTTAAAAACAAGAAAGAAAATATGAGGTGTGAAATGATTGTAGAACCAAAAGTTAAAGGCTTTATATGTACTACAGCCCATCCTGAAGGATGCAGGGAAAGTGTACGCAGACAGATAGAATATGTAAAATCAAAGGGAAAGATAAATGGTCCAAAGAATGTACTTGTAATAGGAGCTTCTACAGGTTACGGACTTGCATCACGTATAGCTATGGCATTTGGTGCAGGTTCAGATACTCTCGGAGTAATGTTTGAAAGAGAGTCAAATGGCAAAAAAACAGCTACACCGGGCTTTTATAATACAAGAGCTTTCGAGCAGTATGCGAAGGAAGAAGGACTTTACGCTAAGTCAATAAACGGTGATGCTTTTTCAAGAGAAATCAAAAATCAGGTAATTGATACCATAAAGGCTGATATGGGAAAGGTAGACCTGATAATATACAGTCTGGCTGCTCCTAGAAGAACTATGGAGGATGGCACGGTATATCAGTCAGTTCTTAAGACTACAGGAAAGCCTTTTACAAATAAAAACTGGAATCTGGGAACAAATACATTGTGTGAGGCTACCATTGAGCCGGCAACAGCTGAGGAAACAGAGGCTACAGTAAAGGTAATGGGCGGAGAAGACTGGATGGAGTGGATAAAGGCTTTGAAAGAAGCAGATGCCATAAGTGATGATGCCGTAACCATAGCATACTCTTATATCGGTCCTGTCATTACATATCCTATTTATTATAATGGAACTATCGGAATGGCAAAGAAACATCTTCTTGAGTCATCAGTAAAGATAAATGAACAGTACAAGGACAGCGGTATAAAAGCATATGTGTCTGTAAATAAGGCACTTGTAACTCAGGCAAGCAGTGCCATACCTATTGTACCTCTTTATTTTTCAATACTTTACAGGGTAATGAAGGATATGGGTATACATGAGGGCTGCATAGAGCAGATGGACAGACTTTACAAGGATAAATTATATTCAGGTAATCTTGAACTTGATGAAGAAGGCCAAATAAGAATGGATGACTGGGAAATGCGCCCGGATGTACAGGAAAAGGTAAAGGAAATCTGGGACAGCGTTGATGATGAAAACTTTAAAAAGGTTGCTGACATTGACGGATACTGGGAAGATTTTTATCATATGTTCGGGTTCAAATATGACAATATAGATTATACTGCAGATGTAGATATATTGTAGATTAGATATTACAGATTATATGCATCTAGGAGGGGAGGCAGTAATCAGTACCGGAGGCTTGTAACGCAGTTGGGACAGGCGGATATATATTATGCCCGTAAGCTTCGGTGAATGTAAGAAATTTTATTAATGTGATGCTGCTATCTTCTAAGCGGCGGCCGTAACTCGGAAGTGTCTGAAGTCTCAGCCACTTCCTCAGACAGACGGCCTCTGCTAAGAAGATAACAGCATCACATTAATAAATTTCTAACATCCACCTCAATGCTTACGGGCATAATATATATCCGCCTGTCCCAACTGCGTTACAAGCCTCCGGTACTGATTACTGCCAATTTAATGCTTACGTTTTCTTGACTTTTCTGTTATCATGGATGACAGATTTTTAATCATTTCTATTTTTTTAATATCCTCCGGAGCCATTCGTGATTTAAGAACGCTTAGTATTACATCGGTTTCGTCATCATTAAAAGTAATTCCCATAGAATTAGCTTTGGTGGTAATCTCAATAAAGAAGGGCAGAAGCTTATCAGGCTCTTTTTTTTCTGCCTGTTCCGTCAGCTTTATAAGCAGTTTCAGCTTTTTCTCATCAATATTTTTCAGCTTAGGATTATTCATCCAGTCATTATTCATAATTATCATTCCCCGTTTCATTTATAAAATCTTTAAATAAATCATCAATTTCATCTGAAAATTCACTGTTGTTATCGTGATTATGGTTATTGTTATTGTAATTATTGTTATTGCAAGTATTGTTATCGTAATTATCGTTATTGTGAGTATCTGTGTTGCGGTTATCTGTGCTGTTTTTATTTTCATCCGAACTGCCGGATAATCCGGAGGTGAAGCCTGATAAAAGGGACGACAGTCCGTCACCGCCTGACAGTCCGCCTGACATAAGAAGCGGAAGAAGCATAGACATCATATCACTGTCATCCTTAGACATATTTCCTTTAAGGATTTCAAGGAGCTTAGACATATCAGCAGGTTTTTCCTCCATAACATTCATAGGCGCATTAAGACATTCATTCATGGAATTTATTATACGCATAAGCTCATCAATATGTAAAAATAAAAGTAAAGGCCGCCTGTATCTTATTGGAATAAACGGCATTAATGCCTTGAAGGTTTCTAATTTATCCATGATACAGGCTCCCTTTACTTTAAATCTTTTATTCAGTATATGATGCTGAAACTGAAATTATGGCTGTTTTCGGCGCTCTTTGTAATATGAAATTGCAGAAGTTCACTACAAATACGTGAATCACAAAAGCAATAACCCAAAATCCGCACCACTAAAAATTCGCGAATGCGAATTTTTAGGCACCGCTGCCGTGCGGCGCTTTGCGCTTTAGCATCCGCAGCCTATATTGCCACAGCCGTCGCAGTCACATCTGCCCTGTGAGCCACATCCGCAGTCAGAATTTCTTCCGCAGCCACCGCAGAGTAAAAGGATAAGGATAATGAAGATGCAGCTGTCATTTCCGCAGCCACCCATTCCGCTTCTTCCGCAGCCACAGCCGCTATTGTTTCCGCAAAGTAATAAAATAAGAATTATAAGACAGCAGCTGTCGCCTCCGAATATACCGTTATTACATGAATTGCAGCCGCATCCGCAACTAAGATCTCCCATGAGTAATTCCTCCAAAATTTATTTACACTAAATATTATGTGGTGAGGCATGTATCTGTGAAAATTTTTTTGAATTTAATTATGGAAGTATTTTACAAGGCTTTTTAAGTATAAATTTTCTCACAAGGTAAATCATTATATGTAAGAGACAAAACTTAATAAAAATAAATATAAAACAATACCGGAGGAAAGTCAGATGGCACATTACAAGGTGGAGATATGTGGAGTAAACACAGCAAAATTACCTGTTCTTACAAATGCTGAAAAGGAAGAGCTTTTTGACCGCATAGATAAAGGAGATAAAAAGGCAAGAGAGGAATTTTTGTATGGAAACCTTAGACTTGTACTCAGTATAGTTCAAAGATTTGGAGGGGGAAATGAAAATATAGATGACCTGTTTCAAATAGGGTGTATAGGGTTAATAAAGGCACTTGATAATTTCGACAGATCATTGAATGTTCAGTTCAGCACGTATGCATGCCCTATGATTCTTGGTGAAGTCAGAAGGTATTTAAGAGACTCCAATCAGATAAGGGTATCAAGATCCCTTAAGGATACGGCATATAAAGCAATATATATGAAGGAAAACTATATAAAAACCCATCAGAAGGAACCTACGATAAATGAAATAGCAGCAGAGATTGGCGTGGATAAGGAGGATATAGTTATGGCACTTGATGCTATACAGACACCTGTATCTCTTTATGAGCCGGTATATTCTGAGGGAGGAGACACACTGTATGTAATGGACCAGGTTAGTGATAAGAAAAATAAGGAGGATAAATGGGTTCAGGATATTGCATTGCAGGAGGCCCTTAACAGACTTCCGGACAGGGAGAGAAATATTGTGGAGTTAAGATTTTTTAAGGGAAGGACACAGATGGAGGTAGCAAATGAGGTTGGAATAAGTCAGGCACAGGTAAGCAGGCTTGAAAAAAATGCACTTAAGAGTATGAGAGGGTATTTGAGAGAATAAATTCCGGCAAGATCAGCCCTGCGGGGGTATGTGGGTTTATGAGCCGCCGGGCAGGTACAGAGTGTCGGCATTATATTATATTTTGCAAACAATTCAGAGGTGCTTTTAGCGGAGACGAAATCCAATTCTTACGAATGCTTAGGCGCGAAGGCGCTCCTATTGAGTTCAAAGGAACTCAAGCGTCTTAGTATTCGTTAGAAGTTAGTTCGTCGGAGCGTTACCTCGTTTGCAAAATATAATATAATGCCGACACTCTGTACCT